>DATGLE010000103.1:0-25878 GCA_035294325.1 Ktedonobacteraceae bacterium
GGAGTACAAGGTGTGCGCCGCCTCCGCCCAGCGCGCCGGGCAAGCGCCGGAGTGGGCGCGGCACGAAGACATAGGGGCGCTCGCTCAGGCCCGGAGGCGCCGCCATGAGCTGCCCATCGCCCAGGCCCGACCAACGCCAACATTTAGATAATTGGGAGGTCCAGGAGGGCGGTAGCCCTCCTGGCGGGGGCGCGGGGGTGTCCCCCGAAAATCTCCTTTGAAGGGTATCAAGGGGAAAACACATGCCAGATCTGGTAAAAAGAATATTCCTCGATCCTTCGCGCTGCATCGGCTGCCGCTCCTGCGTCGCGGCCTGCCGCGAGTGCGACACGCACAAGGGCGACAGCATGATCTACATCGATTACATCGAGCGGGAGAACACAGTAGCCAGCTCGCCCACGCTGTGCATGCACTGCGAAGATCCCCTGGCCCCCTGCGCCCAGGTCTGCCCCGCGCAGGCCATCCTCGTCAGCCCCGATGGCGTTGTGCAGTCGGCGGACGAGACGCGCTGCATCTACTGCGAGAACTGCGGCTACGCCTGCCCCTTCGGTGTGCCCAAATTCGATATTGCAGGACACTATATGAAAAAGTGCAACCTCTGCTATGATCGTACCAGCCAGGGGAAGGGGCCGATGTGCGCGACAGTCTGCCCGACGCAGGCCATCTTCTACGGCACCTACGAAGAGTGGGTGATCGCGGGCAGGGCCAGGCAGGGAGCCAGGCCGGTGAATACCTTCTATTTCGGGCGCCAGCGTGTGCGCACGCGCAACTACGTCGTGATGACCAGCGAGGACGAATACCTGGATATCCTGTCGCTGGTAGAGGAAGCGGACCTGGGCAAATCCGAGAATTTGCCGGAGGCGACGGCGGCGCGCAACTTCGAGCCGTGGGTTGACGCAGAGTCAGCCGGCATCCCACAGCGCGAGGTGCCGCCGCATCCCTGGACGCCGCGCGAGCCGTCGGGGCCGCCAGCGCCTGAGCCGGGGCGTACCGCACCGCCCGCGACGCCCGTTCCTACAACACCATAGGCAGGAGACTCAGGAACGTGCCGCCCCGCGCGGGTGGCCGTCGCATGTCATCCTGCGCCGCCGCTCAGGATCTCAATCACCAGCATGCAGATCCTCCGCTGCGCTCAGGATGATAGACAGGGTAGGAATATGCAGTTAACACCAATCAGCGTGCTTCATAACGAAGCGCGGAGGGAAAAGCATGGTTAAAGAAGTCGATCCCAAAGATAAACAGGCAGCCGTGCCCGCCCTCAACCCGGAGATCGTGCGCGAGTCGGGGGGCGAAGTCATGCCGCAAAGGCCGCAGGAGATAGAGGACTGGCGGACGGAGTTCCCCTATCCCTGGGACGAAGATGAGGTCGTGACGCGGCGCGACACGCTGCGTTTCCTCCTGGGAGGATCGGGCGCCCTCTTCCTGGCGACGGGTGTCCTGGCGATCATCGGCAACCTGCCATCCGGTCCGGGAGTCAAGGCGGTTCCGATAGCAAAGGTGGGCGAGCTGGCGGAGAACCAGTGGAAAGTGTTTGATTTCCCCGATCAGTATGCCCAGGGCATCCTCATCAATCTGCCGGGGAAAGGGCTGGTCGCCTACAGCGATGTGTGCACGCATCTCTCATGCGCGGTGGTCTACGAAGGCAACGGCAAGCTGCATTGCCCCTGTCACGAAGGACTTTTTGACGCGACAACTGGCAATGTGCTGGCCGGGCCGCCAACACGCCCGCTGCCGCTCATCCAGATCGCCATTCATGGCGATACCATCTACGCGGTGAAGGAGGTGCTGCGATGAACGAGCACGCAGATAGCCAGCGGAGACGCGGCCCCGTCGCCAATCCCGATGATCCGCCGGTGCGGCGGCCGCCGCGCGGTCCACGCGGCCCCATGCCGGGACCGAATTACCTGGGCATTCCGGGGCGCGCAGCCATCGTGCAGGGCCAGGTCTTTATTGTGGCAATCATCCTCATCGTTCAGCTCTGGCTCTGTACCCTCGCGCTCTACGAGTTACTCTCGGGGCGAGCAGGAATATTGGGCTGGCTGACACTTGCCAGCGCCGCCGGATTCGTCATAGCATTGATTGTGACACTCTGGCCGCGCCGCCGTATCGATGAACCATGATTATACTACATGTAGAGACGACCCTGGCGGTCGTCTGATCGTCCCTCGGTTATAAAGGGGATTGTATGAACCAGGAAACACGTGATCCGGCCGCGCCGACGCAGCGCGACGAGCGCAATAAGAATAAGGATACCAGACCATTGCCCACGCCGCTCGCTTATGGTCACATCGACCTTGAGCATCCCATCGGCGGCCAGATGTCCGACATCGTGCGCGGACTTGTCGAACGCGTGCAACTGCCCTGGCTCTTGCAGCGACACTCGCGCATCGTCGTGCTCGCGGTCTTCAGCTTCATCAACGGCTGCATCAGTATCGGACTGATGTCCATTCTGGCCGTCATCACGCAATCGCCCTTCATCTTTCCCTCGCTCGGCCCCACAGCCTTCCTTTTCTTCTACACACCAACCGCGCCCGCTGCCTCGCCGCGCAACACCATCGTTGG
This sequence comes from Ktedonobacteraceae bacterium, assembly GCA_035294325.1. Classification (GTDB taxonomy): domain Bacteria; phylum Chloroflexota; class Ktedonobacteria; order Ktedonobacterales; family Ktedonobacteraceae; genus DATGLE01. The sequence goes on from DATGLE010000103.1 coordinate 2,563, forward strand.
TCACGCCATTGGCGTACTCGCCGGCTACTTCAGCCTCGTCGTGACCGGCCTGACGACGGCGGGACCCGCGCTCAGCGTGGGTGTGACCTGGCCGCGCGTCATCGCGGCGGCTCTCTCGCTGGGACTCACCGCCGGGCTGATGGTCCTGCTCAAATCGCCACACCCGCCGGCCGGTGCGACTACCCTGATCGTCTCTCTTGGCATTCTAATCAAGCCCTGGCAGCTCGTTCTGCTCATGGGCGCCGTCGTGCTGTTAACGCTCCAGGCGCTGGCGATTAACCGGGCTGCCGGCATCCCCTACCCGCTCTGGAACCCGCCCCGCCATCCCCCCGAGGAGACCACAGCCGGCACTGGCAAAAGTGCCGGCTGATCTCCTCGCTTTCTCACGCCTGCGGCGCTCGCCGCAGGCGTGCGTTGGACACCATCCCGAAATTTTGTGCAATCGCTCACTCCCGAATCCCTCTGATAAGAGGGCAAGAGCGGATGAGCCATCCGGCACCCGCTCCTTTTACACACACAAAACCGGGTATGGCATCGTGTGTTGTGTGGGAAAATGCGCTCCGCGTATTTTCCCACACAACACACTCCTTCCAGGCGCGGCAAAGCCGCGCCAACATACAACACAAGAGTATAAAGTCATGCCAGAGCCAGATAACAGGATATTTATGTGAAAGCGAAAAAAGTAAATATATCATTCATTAATCCATTGATTGCGCTGACAAACTATGATATATAGTATCCTGTGTCTAAGAAATAGAAGCTTGCGTGTGATAGAAGAGGTTATCACACGTCCCGTAGCTCCACAATAAAACTACGCACTCCTGTGTCTGTAAGAGTATAGTGCATGGAAACTCGACTATTTCCCCCGTCGGGTTCATGCTTGCGGAGAACGTTTCTGTAGAGATAGTGAGTGATTTGACCTCAATATATGAAGGAGGATACCATGCGAGCTGTTGTCTACAAAGGAGCGTTTAAGGTTGCCGTCGAACAGGTAGCCGATCCCAAGATCCAGCATCCCAATGATGTGATTGTGCGTATCACCTCCTCCTGTATCTGTGGCTCGGATCTGCATATGTATGAGGGGCGCACTGCCGCGCAGCCGGGGATCATCTTCGGACACGAAAATATGGGTATCGTCGAGGACGTTGGATCAGGCGTTACCACGCTGCGCAAAGGTGATCGTGTAGTGATGCCGTTCAATGTTGCCTGCGGCTTCTGCAAAAATTGTGAACGTGGCTTTACCGGATTCTGCCTCACGGTCAACCCCGGCTTCGCCGGTGGTGCCTACGGTTATGTAGCGATGGGACCCTATCCCGGCGGCCAGGCCGAGTATTTACGCGTTCCGTATGCAGACTTTAATGCCCTCAAGCTCCCACAGGGGACCGAGCATGAGGAGGATTTTGCTTTGCTGGCAGACATCTTCCCCACCGGATACCACGGCACGGAACTGGCGCAGGTCTCTCCGGGCGAATCCGTTGCGGTCTTCGGAGCCGGTCCCGTTGGCCTCATGGCCGCCTATAGCGCGCTTATTCGCGGCGCCGCCGAAGTCTATTCCGTTGACCGCGTGCCGGAACGCCTCCAGAAAGCGAAAGAAATCGGGGCCATACCGATTGACTTCAGCAAAGGTGATCCCGTTGAGCAGATTCGCCAGATGCGGCACGGCGATGGCGTGGATAAGGGCATTGACGCCGTAGGCTACCAGGCTATTGAACCCGGCAAGACAAACGAAGCCCCCTCAGCCGTCCTTGAAGCGCTCATACAGATCGTCAACCCCACAGGCATGCTCGGCATCCCCGGCCTGTATGTCCCATCCGATCCGGGCGGCGTTGATCCCCATGCCAAACAGGGACAACTGCTCATCTCCTTCGGGAAGCTCTTTGAAAAGGGCCTGCGCCTGGGAACGGGCCAGTGCAACGTGAAGCGCTACAACCGCTATCTGCGCGACCTGATCATTGCCGGCAAGGCGAAGCCCAGTTTCGTCGTTTCGAACATAGTGCCGCTCGATGACGCTCCGATGGCCTACGATAAGTTCGACAAGCGCATCGAAGGCTACACGAAGGTCATCTTGAAGCCCTGATACCTGAGAGCAGGCGTTCGTGCGGCCGCGCCGCGCAAAGGTATATGTTGTGCTGCGGAAATGCGCTTCGCGCATTTCCGCAGCACAACATACATAAAGCGAGCGCCGCAGGCACGAATATCAAGCTTCGCCGCTCTTCTCTGGCAATACCGGCAGCGGCTCCTGCCACATCATCACTAATTTGCTGGCACAGATTGGACAGGATCGTTCTTCGGGTACCGGAACAGCAATCATAGACGTATAGCGCCACGCACCATCCAGGTTTCGTTCCCATACAAGGCTACAATCCGGGCACAAGCAGCGTTCCCACAGGGCCATAGATTTCGCGACCTCCCGATAAGTTACTATATTTTTTGATGCTCTGCTTCATTGCCCAAAGCTCTACATTAAGTTATCTTTCATTATAGCATACTCAGCAAGCAGCCGGCCAAACCGGCGTCCCAATTCCTGGGTACGCAGGACTGATTGATCTTGACAAGATTTCGCCGGTGCAGTTATACTTGTCTCGTTCATGACAAATACTGACGAAAGGATCGTGACAACTTTGCGGCGTAAGCATCGCTTTATCATGTCCACCATGCTTACTCGCGCCAGCTTTATGCCCGTTATGATGGCATATGGCAGGGTGTCGCTGTCCTTTGAGCGCATAGATGGCAGGCTTACCTGAAAGGGTGAGCGCTGGATAAGCAGTAACGAGAGGGACGCGGGCGACATACCTGCGTCCCTCTTTTATTGCCTCACGTGAGCGGGCTGAACACCGCCCGGGCATATCATCCTGAGCGCAGCGAAGGATGACATAATGATGGCTGGTAAACATCATTTATCAACTATAGGCGAAAAGAGACGAGGATGAGATATGACGATTGAAGATGGCAAAAGTGGTGCGTCCGAGGGCGCGCCGGGCCATACGCGCTACTACATTACGACAGCAATTGACTACCCCAACGCGCCTCCACACATCGGCCACGCATTGGAGAAGGTCATCGCCGATGTGATCGCGCGCTATCACCGCCTGCTGGGAGACGACACTTACTTCAGCATGGGACTGGACGAGAATAGCCAGCACGTGCTGAGGGCAGCGCAGGACAACGGCGCCGATCCGCATGCCTGGGTTGCGGCGATGGATGAGGCGTTTCGGCTCGCCTGGTCGAAGCTGGATATCTCCTATGACTACTGGATTCGCACCACCACGGAGCGCCATTTCAGAGCATCGCAGGAGATGTTTCGCCGCGCGCAGGAGCACGGCGATATCTATAGAGATACCTACTCCGGCTGGTACTGCCCGAACTGCAATACCTTTTATACCAGCGACGAGCTGGTCGACGGTCACTGTCCCCTCCATCCCTCGATTACGCCAGAGTGGCTGGAAGAAGAAAACTACTTCTTCGCGCTCTCGAAGTATAGCGAGCGGCTTCTGACGCACATTGAGACACACCCGGAGTTCATCGTGCCTGCTCAGAGGCGAGCCGAGGTTGTCGGGCTGATTCGCCAGGGGCTGCGCGATTTCTCTGTGTCGCGCCAGGTGAGGCCGGGTATGGAGACGTGGGGCGTGCCCATTCCGGGCGATCCGCAGCAGGTGATCTACGTCTGGTTCGACGCCCTGACCAACTACCTGACCGCCGTCGGCTTCCCCGATGACGCCAGCAAATTCGCGCGCTACTGGCCCGCCGACGCCCACGTTATCGGGAAGGACATCACGCGCTTCCACTGCCTCTACTGGCCGGCCATGCTGCTCTCGGCGGGCCTGCCGCTGCCTCAGCAGGTGGCAGTGCATGGCTTCATCACACTGGAGGGCCAGCGCATATCCAAGAGCAGCGGCAACATCATCGATCCTGTCGCGCTCGTCGATAAAGTCGGGACCGATGCCGTGCGCTACTATCTCATGCGCAACCTCTCGTTCGCCTCCGACGGCGATTTCTCGCGCGCCGGCCTGGTGCGCCACTACAATGAGGAGCTTGGCAACGACCTCGGCAACCTGCTCAATCGCGTGGTCTCGATGATCCGGCGCTATCGCGGCGGCGCGATCCCCACGCCGGGGCCTTCCGGCGAACTGGAAGCGGATCTGCAACGCGTCGCGCAGGAGACGCGCCAGAAGGCCGCCGCCGCGCTGGAAAGCTGGGATATCGGCGGCGCGCTGGGGATTACCTGGAACTTTGTGAAGCGCGCCAACCAGTACATCGAGCAGAACGAGCCGTGGAGGCTGGCGCGCCAGCCCGAGCAGAGCCAGCGGCTCGATACGGTGCTCTACTCGGCAGCGGAGGCTACGCGCCTGCTCGCGATCCTGCTCGCGCCCTACATCCCATCCTCGTGTGACCGCATCATGCAGCAGCTTGGCCTGGGACCAGTCGAACACGGCGCCTGGGAGCGCGAGACCACCTGGGGCAGCCGCCCGCTCACGCACGTCGCCCCCGGCGGAGTGCTCTTCCCGAGGGTGGAAGTGGAGACGGTAGTAGAAGCATAGTGTGTCAACGAATACACCATTGAGCATACCTAATGCATTCGAATGCATTGGGTATGCTCAATAATACTCCTTTCAGAAACGCCACTGACCTTGCTGGCGCTGCGCACTCCTCTAAAAGTAAGTGGCAGACGAGGAAATGCACAATATTGGCTGCTTTCAACCCCTCAAGACCACGAGAGTTGTGGCAGCGGCTGTGCCACTGTCCTTGTGTACAAAGATGGCAAACTCATGAAGACAGTTTAGCTTATCCAGGGAAGGGTACGAAGTCATTGCCGTACCCGACGGAGTGGAGGCGCTGCGGTATCTGCTCACGTCAGGCGCGCGACTGCCGGATCTGATCCTTCTCGATCTGGTGATGCCGCGCATGGACGGCTTCGAATTTGCTCTCAAGGTCAAGCAGCGTCCGCAGTTCAAGGCGATTCCTCTGGTGGTCATTTCGCGGCGCGTGGGCATCGTGGACCGGCTCAAGGCGCGGCTCTGTGGCATGCGCGGCTACTTGCCCAAACCCTTCAAACAGCAGCAGATCCTCTCCCTGGTCGCTACCTTCGTTGGCCCGGCACGCGCTGACCGGAGCAATATCCAGCCCGGACAAATCTCCGCCCGCTAAACGATTATGGGAGTAACCAGGATCGGCAATCGGAAGAACGGTTGGAATGACGTAGGGACACAGCCCCCGAAGTCTACCGGCGCGTCTTCAGGAGAAGGTAGAGTGGGACCGAGTAGAGAGGCGGTGCCGGCTGCGCCGGCACCGCCTCTCTACTCGGTCCCACTCTCTTTTCCCTATGGCGTGGGGCTGGAAACGATGCTCCAGGCGTGCCCGTTCCAGTGCTCGGTCAACGTCCTGGACAATCCCTGTCCGAAACTACCGCCAACGGCCCAGGCATTCTTATGGGAGATGCCCGCGACGGCATTGAGGCCGGTACTGGTCGAGCCGTTGGGGTTGGGGCTGGAAACGACGCTCCAGGTATGACCGTTCCAGTGCTCGATCAACGAGGTGTAGACATTCCCCAGGCCGAGCGAGCTGCCTACCGCCCACACGTCGTTATGGGAAACCACTGAGACGGCCATGAGGAAATTGTTGTGCGCACTGGAAGGAGTTGCAACCATTTGCCAGCCCTGCCCGTTCCAGTGCTCGGTCACAGTCTCTTCAATGCTGCCGTCGAAGAAGTAACCGACGGCCCAGACATCGTTCTTTGAGAGCGCGGATACGCCTTTCAGGATCGTTCCGGCGGGCGCGGCATCGTGAATAATCTCCCAATTGTGCCCATTCCAGTGCTCGACAAGCGCGCTTTCACTATTATCGTTATTGAAATCGCTGGCCTGGCCGACGGCCCAGACATCATTCTTCGACACGGCGCTGACGGCCTCAAGAAAACTATCAGGACTCGCATTCGGGCTGGAAACAATCTGCCAGTTCTGGCCGTTCCAGTGCTCGATCAAGGTACCTGTCGTGCCATCGCTCGCGTTATTCACTCCTACCGCCCAGACATCATTTTTCGAGACAGAGGTAACGCCGGTCAGGAAGCTGCCATAGCTCTCCTGCGGATTCGGGCTGGAGACGATGCGCAGATGAGTGCCATTCCAATGCTCGATAAGCGTCTGACTATTGCCGCTCGATGCAGTGAAGGAACCCACCACCCAGACATCGTGTTCCGAGGTGCCCGCTATGCCAGCGAAGTCTGCATATTGTGTCCCGGCAGGCTCAGGACTCGTAACGACCTGCCATTTATTATTTACCAGATGCTCAACCAGTGTCCGAGAACCAGGATGACTGATCGACATTCCCGCCGCCCAGACATCTTTTTTTGATACAGTTGTTACCGCCAGGAGAGTGTTAGTTGGCCCGCCCGACGCCTTCGCGCTATGTGGCAGGAACGCGACGAACCCGGCGATAAGCAGAGCAGCAGAGAAGAGAATCAGAAAACGCTTCATAATTTTTTTGGTACCTTTCTCCAGGCTAGCTTTACAGGCTGAAACAGTTTGGTATAGTTTTTTATATTCTGCTCAATAAACGCCGCCAAAACGTTTTTTTTGCTGTGGTTCTCTACACTCTTTGCTCGCGCCTGCGGCGCTCGCCTTCAGGATGGAGGTGTATGAAAAAAATGCGCGCAGCGCATTTTTTTCATACACCTCCATCTCTCACTTATGCGACGGAGCCTCGTGAACGATCCACTATGTTCGCCTTATGAATAGCAAAGGTGAGGAAATACGCTGCGCGCATTTTTTTTCATACGCCTCCATCTCTCACTTATGCGACGGGGCCATGCGAACGATCTGCGGCACTCACTTTATGAATAGCAAAGGGTGGGAAAATGCGCTGCGCACATTTTCCCACCCTTTGCTATTCATTCCATTATGCTTCCTGTTCGGCGGCCTCCTGCTCGGCGCCGACGATCAGCCCCACGACCTCGTTATCGTTGGTCGCGCTGGTGATGCGCTCGCCCGCCTTGCGTCCACGCCGCATCACAATAATGCGGTCCGCAACCTCGAAGGCGTCGCGCAGGTTGTGGCTGATGATGAGCACCGGGACGCCGCGCTCGCGCAGGGTGCGCACAAGCTGGAGTACCTTGCGCTGCTCAGGAATGCTCAGGGCGGCCGTCGGCTCGTCCATAATCATCAGGCGTGCGTTCCAGTAGACGGCGCGCGCGATAGCTACCGCCTGGCGCTGGCCGCCGGACAACTGGCGAATGGGGCGACGCAGGTCGGGAATGTGGATATCGAGCTGGTCGAGCACCTGCCGCGCCTCTCGCTCCATGTAGGCGCGATTAAGTTCTCTGAAGATCCCCAGGCGATGGCGGATCGGCTCGCGGCCCAGAAAAATATTTGCCGGCGCATCGAGGTTCTCGCAGAGGGCAAGATCCTGGTAGATCGTCTCGATCCCTTGCTGGCGGGCATCCATAGGCGATGAGAACGCGGCCTCCTGGCCGTTATAGATGATGCGGCCGCCATCGGGCCGGTAGACACCGGAGACAAGCTTGATGAGCGTCGATTTGCCGGCTCCATTATCGCCGAGCAGCCCCACTACCTCGCCCGGATAGACTTCCAGGCTCACATGGTCTACAGCTACCAGGCCGCCGAAGTGCTTGAAGAGATCCTTCACCTGAAGGACGGGTTGCCTCGTCGCCATATACATTCCCTCCCTTACGCAGTGATGCGCGATTTGGCCTGATCGACCAGCACTGCCAGGATGATCACGGCTCCTACCGCCACATATTGCCAGAAAGGCTCAACGCCGATAATAACCAGGCCGTTTTGAATCACGGCAATAATCAAAGCTCCGATGAACGTTCCAATTACCGTGCCCTCGCCGCCAAAGAGTGAGGCCCCGCCGATCACCACGGCGGCAATCGAGTCCAGCAGCAGGGGATTGCCGGCATCGGCTGCTCCGTTGGTGAAGCGCAGCACATAGACAACGCCCGCGATGGCCGAGAGCAGGCCCGAGAGCGTGTAGATCGCGATGGTGCGGCGCACGACGGGAATGCCGGCGCGTAGAGCCGCTTCGGCATTGCCGCCGATAGCGTAGGTGTGCTGCCCGAACTTCGTGCGGCTCAGGAGCCAGTGGCAGACGAGCAGAACGATTATCATGATGATGAGCGGGTAGGGAAGCAGGCTGACCACGCCGTTGAGCTGCGCGCCATGCGGCCCCGTGGGCGGATTGAAGAAGGTGAAGCCGGCGCTGGATTGATAGTAGAGCAAATAGCCGTTGCCGAGGTTGCCGACGCCATTGACCTGCACGCTGATGGGCTGCCCACCTTCGACGAGAAAGGCGATGCCCTCGGCGATACCATACATTCCCAGCGTCACAATGAAGGGCGGCACACGCAGCCGGCCAATGATGATGCCATTAATCAGGCCGGGGATCGTGCCGCCAATGATACCGGCCAGAAGCCCCAGGATGATGACCAGCGGCAGGGGGAGCCTGGAAGCTGCCAGCACCGTCAGCACCTCCGCCGAGATGACCGCCGCCAGCCCCATGATGAATCCTGTCGAAAGATCGATGCCGGCGGCAATGATAACGAAGGTCTGCCCCAGTGCCATGATGAGTTCGCTCGACATGTTGCTGCCGATGCTCTGGATGTTGAAAAAGCTCAGGAAGCCGGGGCCGGTGAGCGAGAAAAATATTACCAGGAGCAGCAGAAATAGCCAGGACCACGATCTGCTAACCAGTTCGAGCGTCTGGCGTCTGGGCCGAGCAAGAGGTTTAGCTAATTGCATATGCCTATCTTCCTTACATCGCACGTCGCGACTTCGTCGCTCCCCAGGGGTGAAGGTGGATGGCAGGCATGTGGCTGGGCCACACGCCTGCCATCCACCTTCACCCCTGGAGACACCAGACTCGCTGGCGAGCCTGGTGTGTCGGTTGCTCTGGTTGAACCCTATTTAGCTGCTTTTGTAGATTGCCGCCTGCGCCTCCGGGGTATTGACGTTGTTCTTGTCGATGACCACATAGCCGGTCGGGACGCGCTTCTTGATCGCGCTCATATTGCCCTTCATGGCATCAACGCCATACTGAACGGCGATCTGTCCCATCTGCGCCGGCAACTGCGCGATGACGATATCGACAACGCCATTTTGCAGGTCGTTGATGGCCTGTACCGGCGCGTCGAAGTTGGCAATCTTGATCGTGCCTGTCTTGCCGGCGTTCTTGACCGCCTGCGCGGCCCCCTCAGAACTGAACAGGTTCGTACCGAAAATACCACTGAGATCGCTGTTGCGCTGCAATACAGCGGATGTCTGCTCCGCAGCTTTGGCGGCGCTATCGTCATCATAGTTGACGCCCACCAGAGTCACAGCCCCGTTCGTGGAGGCGATGGCCTCCTTACAGCCCTGCTCACGCTGGTCCGTGGTGCTGATGCCCGGCGTGACGTTCTGAATATAGACCTTACCCTTCCCTCCAATTGCTTTGATCAATGCATCTCCTGCAATTTTACCACCTTGCACGTTATCAGAGCCAATGTAGGAGAGCGGGAAGGTAACGGGGCCATTGGCGTAATCGCCATCGCCGATGTAGGTGTCAACCGAGATGACTTTGATGCCCGCTGCGTTGGCGCGCTGGAGCGGAGCGATCATAGCTTGCTTATCGCAGGCTGCGATAATCATGACATCAACTTTTCTGGCGATATATGCATCTACTATCGGCGTCTGCAAGGTCGCGCTGAATTGCGCCGGCCCATCGACCAGAAGATTGACGCCCTGCTTCTGCGCTTCCGCCTGCGCCCCCTTCTGCATCGTAACGTAGAAGGGATCGCCCTTGACGCCCACGATCAAGGCGAAGGTGTACTGCTTCGTAGCGGATCCGCCTCCTGAACTGCTGCCACCGGTGCTGGTGCTGCCACCGCCGCAGGCCGCGAGGGCTGCCGCTCCCGCCACCGCCGCGGCGCCCGCCAGGAACTCGCGGCGGTTGATCTGTTTCTTCCCGAGGTCGTCGGCATGCATGCCAGAGTCAAGATCTTCCATATGATGCCTCCTCTTATGGCTTTTCCTCAAAGCCGGGTACTTCAGAAATACGCTGCCTGAACTCTACGCAGGCGTTCTACGGGGAGATGGCTGCTGCGATACAGCCAGTCAAGGGATAGGGAGAACTAAATTATCTAGAAATAAGAATTTCTCAAATTGTAACCGGGAAGGGGGGCAGATGTCAAGGATTTTCGGCCGGTTAGTTGGGAGTCTTGACAAACTAAATAGAAAAATGCTACTCTCTGCTCAGAGCGTGCCTGATCTGTGATACTGTCGCTTGCTCGCGCCTGCGGCGCTTGCCTCATCTCATTGATGATATGACAACATGCGCGCGGCGCATGTTGTCATATCATCAATGAGATCCTTGCGCGGCAGGGCCGTGCGAGTGGTCGGCGGGAGAGGGGAAGGACACCAGGAATCAGGCACTATCTGAGGGAGAGCAGAACATGAGCGATGCAGTGCAGCGACTCGTAAACGATATGCGCCTGCGCAGCGCCGATACAAATGACAGGCAGGTGGTAGCCCAGGGCACAGGGTTGCATCATGTACGCGAGTTCAATCGTTTACTGGTGCTGAACTGCATTCGTGAACACGGTCCCATTGCCCGCGTGATGATCGCCAGGCGCACCGGACTCTCGCGTACCACGGTCAGCAGTATCGTTGATACGCTGCTGCAAGAGGGATTGGTACGCGAAGGCAGTTTCTCGCAGTCGGCGCCCGAGGGTGGCCGGCGCGCGATCCTCGTCCACTTCAATGCCGATGTTGGCTACGTCGTTGGTATCGACGTGGGTCGCAGCCACCTCACCATTCTCATCACCGACCTGGCGGCCAATATCATCGCGCAGCAATCCGGCCCCTTTGATCTGGAGCGCGGCCCACGCATCTGCCTGCCCCTGCTGGTGGCCGAGGTGCGCGTCTTTGTCGAGGCCAGCGGCATCCCGTGGAATCGCATTATCGGCATCGGGCTGGGCATTCCGGGGCCGCTCGATGTCCGGCTCAGGGAACTGAGCGGGCCGCCAGGGATGCCCAGTTGGGACGGTGTGGATGTCTGGCAAATCTTGCAGCAGGAGTTCGCTGTCCCGCTGTGCATGGATAACGATGCCAATATGGGCGCGCTGGGCGAAAGCCGCTATGGGGCCGCACGCGGCGTGGCGAATATGGCCTACGTGAAGATCGGCACCGGCATTGGCGGCGGTCTCATCATCAATGGGCAGATCTATCGCGGCCAGTCTGGCAGCGCCGGCGAACTGGGCCATATCACCATCGATGAAAACGGGCCGCGCTGCGTATGCGGCAACCGTGGCTGCCTGGAAACGCTGGCCGGCGCCCGCGCCATCGTCGAGGATGCGCGGCGCGGCACTTCGCTGCGGCGCTCCGCCGACCCGGACGGCGCGCCGGAGGAGAGTTCTCCGGCGCCGGCGCTGGCCGAGAGCGGCGCGGTGGATATCGCCGACGTGATCCAGATGGCGAAGGCCGGCGATGCCGCCAGCGTCGCCGCGCTCGAACATGCCGGGGAGCGCATCGGTATCGCGCTGGCCGGTATCATCAACCTCTTCAACCCCGCAACAATCGTCATCGACGGCGGCGTTGCGCGCGCCGGCGAAATCTTGCTCGCCCCGCTGCGTCGCGCAGCGGAGACATGCAGCCTGCCTGCTGCCTGGAAGGGAACGCGCATTCTACCAGGCGAACTGGGAACAACGGCCATCGCCCTCGGCGCCGTCTCAACCGTGCTTGAGGCCGCCTTCAGCCCGGCGATACCCCCGGCTGCCGCGCAAAACACCTCCGAGGCTGCGCCCATCACCTTCTATCGTTCCCGTCCACTGCCCTCTACGTCCAGTTAGTAAGGAATTCAAACAAACTAAGATGTATAGTGTAGTGTGGGGGCAGGCGCGAAGCACCTGCCCCCACACTACACTATACATCCGGCGAGCGCCGCAGGCGCGAGCAGGCAGCAGTGTCGGAGATCAGAGACATGCAATGTACTACTTGCTATAGATCGAGCGCGGCCTTGCGTGCGGGAATATAGCAGTTGTGATAGATGGCATCGTAGCTTGCCTGCGGTTCCGCGCCGGGTTCGTAGAGCGTCTCGCTGTGGCGCAGCGATGCGGCCGCCTCCTCGCCAGAGGCGAAGACCCCGGCGCCTATGCCCGCCAGCAGCGCGGCCCCCGTTGCGACGGCCTCGGTAATCTGTGGGACGCGGATACGACAGCCGGTAATCTCGGCTTTGATCTGCATCAGTTCGCGGGCGCGCGTCGCGCCGCCGATAGCGATAATTTCGGGTCGTGATTGCAGCAGGTCGAGGCTGTAGAACGCTTCGAGGTTATCGCGCAGACCGAAGGCGAGTCCTTCCAACAGCGCACGCACCAGTTCCGCACGGCCATGCGACGGATTCAAGCCCAGAATGGCGGCTTGCGCGGTATGCCGGGCGTGCGGCGTGCCGGAGCCGAGAAAATACGGCAGGATGGTGACGCCGCGCGCGCCACGCGGAACCTGCGCGCTTTCGTGCAGCGCCCGCGCATACGTCTCTTCGTCTCTATTCCCATAGAGCATCTTCACCAGCCATTCCAGCGCGCCCCCGGCATAGTTCATCGAGCCGAGGATCACGTAGCTGCCAGGCAATACATAGGCGTATTCGTGGCAGCCGGCGGCCAGCAGCGCCGGTTCCGGTCGAAACGTATGGCTGAGGATACAGATGGCGCAGGCGGTTCCCGTCGAGTCGAGCAACTGCCCCGGATGCGTGATGCCAGCAGCCAGGGCGCCGCAAAGGTGATCGTGCCCGCCCGTGACTACCTGCGCGCCCGGCGGCAGGCCGGTCTCGGCGGCGGCCTCCTCGCTCACTTTGCCGATGACTGTGCCCCCGGCATATGCCGGGGGAAACCAGTCCTCGGGGATACCCGCGTGCTCAAGGAGCGCCGCCGACCAGGTGAGGGTGCGCTGGTCGAAGACCATTGTACGCGAGGCGATGCTATAATCGGTGGCTACGCTCCCGCTCAACTTCCACAGGATAAAATCCTCGACGTTCAACCAGCGATGAATACGCGCGAAAACCTCCGGTTCGTGGTCGCGCAGCCAGAGGAGCTTGTTAATGCCGTACATGGCGTGTATGACCTGTCCCGTGATATCGTACACGCGCTCGACACCGAGTGTATCATGCCACCACTGTGCCTGGGAGGCCGTTCGTGGATCGTGCCAGGCGATGGCGGGGTAGAGGATATTGCCGTGACGATCCAGGGGCACGCCGGATTCGGCCATACTGGCGACGGCGACAGCGCCAATACGCTCAGGATGATCGCATTGCGCAAGCGCCTGGCGCAAACTCTGCACAACCGCCGCCCACAGCGCGTTGGCATCGAATTCGCTCCATTCCACGTTCGGGTGCCGCGTGATTGTGCGGCAACTTCCCACAGCGCGCACCTGCCCGCTCTCCGCATCGAGGATGACGCTCTTGGTGTTTGTGGTGCCAACGTCGATACCGGCAAGGTACAATGTGGATTCTCCCCTTTTTGTGCGCCTGCGGCGCACTTTTAACAAGGAGAGTCTGCGGGGGCCGCGCCTGCGGCGCGGTCCCCGCAGACTCTCCTTTCCGGGGAACCGCGCAGCGGTGAGCTGTCAGGAAGACTTGTACATGGCATCGCGCAGGATGGTCAGGGCGTCGGCGACACTGGCATCCTGATGGACAATGGCATGGAGCGCCCGCGTCATGGCTACAGGTGAGGGGGCCTGCCAGATATTGCGCCCGATGACTACTCCGCGCGCGCCCGCGTCCATCGCATCGCGGATCGCGGCCAGGAACTCTTCATCGCTGCGTGCGCGCACCCCGCCGAGCACCAGCACCGGCGCGCCGCAGGTCTGCGTGACCTTCTCGAAACCTGTACGCTCACCCGTGTAATATGTCTTTATGATGTCGGCGCCATTCTCGAACGCCATGCGGCACGTTGATGCAACGGCATCGACGGCATGAGAATCGGGATGCTGCTCGAAGCCGTAGGGCAGCGCCTCCGCCATAACCGGGACTCCCCAGCGATGCGCCTGCGCGGCGAAACGCGGGAAGTAGATTGTCGAAGCATGCCCGCTGGCAATGCCGGGAAAATACATCGCGGCAGCGGCATCGGCTCCCAGTTCAAGGACGGTCTCGATATCGATGACCAGCTCTCGCGGGTGCTCCAGCAGTGGCGAGGTGGCGCCATCGCAGCGGATCAGCAGACCGACGCCGCTGAACAGCTTGCCGAACTTGCGCGCCATACCAACCGTCGTCAGCACCGCGTCGGCCCCACCCTCTATTACCTGCTCAAACAACTGCTCCGGTTCCTCAAAGCCGGGCATGAGTCCTTCGGTCATGCCGTGGTCCATCGCGGCAATAACCGATCTTCCATCGCGCGCAAAGATCCGGTGAAAGCGCCTGTCAGAAATTTCGCTCATGATATGTTAGTAGATTCCTCCTACCGGCATGTCATCCTGAGCGGCAGCGAAGGATCTGCATGCGGGCTGCGGATCCTTCGCTGCCGCTCAGAATGACATTCCCAGACTTGATCGATAACGTTCATTATCAATCATAGCTGCGCTACGGCAAGGATGTCAAACGGCGCCCTCGCGTGCTCGCGCCTGCGGCGCGAGCAGGATAGATTATAGTGTGTGAAAAAAATGCGCGAAGCGCATTTTTTTCACACACTATAATCTATCCCTTGCGCGGCTCCGCCGCGCGAGTGCCCGGCACTTGCAGGCACCCATCAGATATGAGCAAGCAGCCCGCCATCGACGAGGAAGGGCGCACCGGTAATATAGCTGGCCTCATCACTGACCAGGAAGAGGACCATGCGCGCGATATCGACGGGCTGGCCGACGCGTCGCAGCGGGATATTCGCTACTGTGGCGCGATACTGCTCCTCTTCGTCGCCGTCGGCACGCAGGTTGCTGCGAAATATAGGCGTATCGATGGAACCGGGCAGCACGCAATTGACGCGAATACCATCCGGCGCGCATTCGAGGGCCATGCTGCGCGTCAGGGCGAGCACGGCACCTTTCGTGGCGTCGTAGCTGGAGACGAGCGGCGTTGTGGCGAGCGCACGCGCCGACGAAATATTGACGATGGCTCCGCCCCCGCGACGCGCTATATGCGGAATTGCGTAGCGGCTGCAAAGATAGACGCTGCGCAAATTGACGGCAATCACCTTATCCCACTCGTGCTCTTCCGTATCGACCAGCTTCTTGTAGATCGACATCGCCGCGTTATTCACCAGAATATCGATGCCGCCGAAGGCGCTCACCGTCTGCTCTACCATCGCGCGCACCTGCCCGCCGTCGCTCACATCGGTATGGATATACCTGGCGATCTCCGCGCCGCCAGCTTCGGCGACGCTCTGTTGACCGCCCTCATCGTTGATATCGGCGATCACGACACGCGCGCCCTCCTGCGCAAACAAGGTAGCGATGCCACGCCCAATACCAGAAGCGGCGCCGGTCACAATGGCAACCTTATCTTTCAACCGCATAAGATATACCTCCCTTACCGCAGTGTATACATAATGCCGATCCCCGAAGGGCTAGATTACTCATGGAGCAAGCCCGCCCTCAGCAGGGGCGCTGCGCCGCCACCGCCGGCTACATCCCGTAGCTGGTCTGCGGCGCAAGCCCGCCCTCGCCACCGGGTGAGGCCGGGTTGGCTGGCAGAGCGGGCTTGCGCCGCAGACATGGTGGCATTTTACATCCCGATAGCGGCGCAGCGCCCCTACTGGCCTCTACCATCCTTTCCGATTGGCACCATTCGTTGCCGCCAACCGAGGCGGGCTTGCGCCGCAGACATGCCCCGGAGCGTTGCCCCCACAGAGGCGCAGCGCCCCTACAGCGTCCCATCGTTCCTTCCTATGGCCGAACCTGATTATCAATATTCAATCATCTAAACCAACAAAATACGACAGGGAAAAGCAACTTCCACATTATATCAAAGTTGGTCAATCAAAAAGAACCTGGGGAATAAGAAGATTCGGGGTATTAGAAGACTGGTATAAGACAGCATAAGCCGGGGTGGCCCATGTTGCCGTTGTGGGTTATGCGGCCCGGTGGGAATGTGGGGTTTGGGAGGCCAATGGAGGCCGTAATGCGTACCACCGCAGGGGCAGGACGCCCACACACAAGACGCCCACACACAAGACGCCCACACAAGACGCCCGCAAGGGGCGTCTCTACATTTCCAGGTGATGGCCTCACACGATATGTAGAGACGCCCCTTGCGGGCGTCTTGCATACGGGCATCTTGCATACGGGCATCTTGCATACGGTCGTCTTGCGTGCGAGCGTCTTGCATACGGTCGTCTTGCGAGCGCCCCGTGCGAGCGTCTTGCATACGGTCGTCTTGCGTGCGCCCCTTGCGGGCGTCATTGATGGGTTGCCGCCTGCATTTTGTCTGAGGCCGTCACCCAGAAATGTAGAGACGCCCCTTGCGGGCGTCTTTGATGGGTTGATTCAGGAAGAAGGTTAGGAGATGATGAGAAGCGCGTCCATATACACTCACTCACAGACACCAATACAGGTAACTGGTAAACAGTGTTGGAGGAGCAAAATGGACAATATCGCTGTGACGGGCAGACAGGAGACCGGGGAGACCGGGGCGAGCATTCAGGGGGATCCTGATGTGCTCTTTCTCAACGACTCCACGCGATTCTATCGTTATGAGATTGGCCGTGTTGACCTGCTCACCTCGGAAGAGGTGGCGCGGCTGGCCGAGCGGATCGAGCGCGGTAGGAAAGGCAAGAAGCAGCGCGGCCTGCCACGCTCGTTCAGGGAGGTAGAGGAGGCGGAGGCGAGCGAAGCGAGGCGCCAGCTCATCGAGGCCAACCTGCGTCTCGTGCTCCACATTGCAAGGAAGTACAGGGGCTTCGGCGTGGATCTGATGGATCTCGTCCAGGAAGGCAACATCGGACTGATGCATGCCGTCGAGAAATTCGATTACCGCAAGGGCTACCATTTCAGCACGTATGCGACCTGGTGGATTCGCCAGTACATCACCAGGGCCCTGGCGGAGCAGGCGCACCTGATTCGCGTGCCGCTGTACAAGGTGGAAGAGATGAAGCGCCTGGGCCGTGTGAAGCGGCGCATGCTGCAACAGGGCATGGCGAACGAGCCAACGCTGGAGCAACTGGCGAACCAGATGGAGGTCAGCATCGAGCAGGTCATCTCGCTTTTGTCGACGAGCCAGGAGACGATCAGCCTGGACATGCCACGGAAAGGGGGTGATGACGAGATTGCGTTGAGCGAGATCCTGGAGGATGACCCGGTATATTCCCCGGAGCACGAAGTCATCACGCAGACGTTGAAGGCGCAGATCCAGGATCTGCTGAACGATTTAACGCCGCGAGAAAGGAACGTTTTGCGGCTGCGGTTCGGGCTGGATGGTGGGAAGGAACATAGTCTGACGGAGACCGGTAAAAAGTTAGGTCTGAGCCACGAGGCAGTACGCCAGGTGGAATTTAGAGCGTTACGCAAGTTGGATCATCCGTGTCGCAGCCGGATGCTCCAGGATTTTTTGGGGTGAACGTGAGTCATTTTGATGATGGGGACCAGGATGCCTGACGGGATGCAGCTCCTGGATCACGATGATGTGAGGGCGGGCGATCTTGCCAGGATTGCCCGCCCCTTTTTTGTTGGGGGGTGCGAGGTGAACAATTTGGAACAACGCCATTCCCGGCGTTTCCAATGGTCCCTGCAATAACGTCGCACCAAACGCAATGTTTGTGGTAAACTAACGGTGGTTAGGAAGGTATCACCTTCATGTATTTCAACATCTGTGATTACTCGTATTATAAGGTAAGGAGGCCATCCATAGGCGTTAACTCAGGCAGGGGTGTGTCCCCCAGAGGGCACCCGCAAGGGGTGCCTCTACATGTGGGGGTGTGTTCCCCAAAGGGTACCCACAAGAGGTCCCTCTACATGTAGGGCGAGCCTCGCCCTCGTCTTCGGGGGATACGCTGTGCCCTCGGCAGGGAGGCGAAACCTCCCTGCACCCTCCCTATATGAAAGGCAGATATCCATTATGACAATGATGATGAGCAGAAAAGCGCTGGAGGATTACGGGCTGGTCAACCTGGGCAAGATCCACTGGAATCTTCCTCCCGCTGCTCTGGTCGAGCACGCACTGGCGCGTAAAGAAGGCATGCTGGCCGCTAATGGAGCGTTCGCTGCCACCACCGGCATCCATACGGGGCGCTCCCCCAGGGATAAATTTATCGTGGTGCAGGAGAATACCGAGGAAAAGATCTGGTGGGGGGAGAATAACCACCCGCTCTCGGTTGAATCGTTTGCCGCCGTGCGGCGCAGCCTGGCCGATTATTTACAGGGGCGCGATGTCTACATCCTGGACGCAGCCGCCGGGGCCGATCCGCGCTATCGCCTGCCAATCCAGGTCATCACCGAACTGGCATGGCACAACCTTTTCGCGCGCCAGCTCTTCCTGCGCGCGACGGAGAGCGATCTGACCACCGATACGCCTGGCTTTACCATCCTGTGCGTGCCGCACTTTCATACCTATCCGCCAGTGCATGGCACGCGCACGGAGACCGCGATCATTATCGACTTCGAAGAACGCCTGGTCCTGATCGCCGGAACGGAATACGCCGGTGAAATGAAGAAGTCGATCTTCACCGTACTGAATTTTCTGCTGCCGGCGCAGGGTGTAATGCCGATGCATTGCTCGGCGAACGTCGGCGATGGCGGAGATGTCGCGCTCTTCTTCGGCCTCTCCGGCACGGGTAAAACCAGCCTCTCGGCCGATCCCACGCGCCACCTGATCGGCGACGATGAGCATGGCTGGGGCGATCAGGGCGTCTTCAATTTCGAGGGCGGCTGCTATGCCAAGTGCATTCACCTCTCGAAGAAGTACGAGCCGCAGATCTGGAATGCCATCCGCTTCGGTGCCGTCTACGAGAACGTCGTGCTCGACGAGAAGACGCGCGAGCCAGATTACGACGACGATTCGCTGACCGAGAATACGCGCGCGGCCTATCCTGTCGATTACATCGATAATGTGGTCATATCGGGCATGGCCGGCCACCCGCAGGCGATCCTGCTGCTCTCGGCGGATTCGTTTGGTGTGCTGCCGCCTATCTCGAAGCTGACAACCGAGCAGGCAATGTACTACTTCCTCTCGGGCTATACGAGCAAGCTGGCGGGCACCGAGGCCGGAGTGACGACGCCGCAGGCAACCTTCAGCGCGTGCTTCGGGGCGCCATTTCTGCCACGACGGCCCGGCGAGTATGCGAACCTGCTGCGCGAGCGCATCGAGAAGCACAACGTGCGCTGCTACCTGCTCAATACTGGCTGGACGGGCGGCCCGTATGGGACCGGCGAGCGCATCAACATCAACTACACGCGTGCGATGGTGCGCGCGGCGATCAGTGGGGATGTTGATCGCGCGGAGATGGTAACTGATCCCGTCTTCGGCCTGCGTGTTCCCAGGAACTGTCCCGATGTGCCGTCCTCGGTGCTGATCCCGCGCGATACCTGGGCCGACAAAGAGATGTACGACAGGACCGCCGCCGAACTGGCGCAGCGTTTCAAAGAGAACTTCGCTCAGTTCACGCTGCCCGCCGACGATGTGCGCAACGCCGGCCCGCGCTAGGATTCTCAATAGAGATAGGATCAGTGTAAGAGATAGGATCAGTGTAGGAGCGCGTGCGCTCCTACACTGATCCTGTCTCTATTGTTTCTCCCCCCACGCTGTGAGCAGTAGCCAGATCCCCCGAAAATCATCCTGCATCATATCGAATTGCATCTGCTCATAGAGCTGCTCAATCTCCTGCTTTGTTGTAATCCCTGCGTGAACTATCGCTGGCTGGAACAACTGAAAGAGTACCTGAGCATCTTTGGCAAAGCCGAAATGTGCCTTTGTGCCGGCCGAGTAGTCGATTACATGTGGCACCAGCCTGACATCCTTGCATCCGGCCTCTTCAACAAGACTTTTCAGCGTGGGTAAAACGCCTGTGAAGCGCCCGGTCTGAGAAAACCCTCCCTGCATTTTGATGAACTGGCAGATCATCTCATTCATCTTCTCAAGGGCGGCGCTGGTGCTAAAGCACCACCATTCCTGCTCGGTCAGGCGGACGATGCCACCGGGCCGGGTTATGCGTTTGCATTCTTGCATAAGATGCGACCAGGCGGCACGCGGGAGAAACGTAATAAACCGGGCTGTAACCATATCGAAGGTGTGATCGGGGAAATCCAGCGGCTGAGTAATATCCATGACTCTGAAGTGAGCGTTATCAAGGCCCTGGACCTGAGCCTGCATGTTTGCATAGTCGATCATCGCCTGGCTGATATCGACCCCCACGACCTCGATATCCGGGTGAGCAAAGGCTACTTCCTGTGCCCATCCACCGGGGCCGCATCCCAGATCGAGGATGCGCTGAATGCCCGAAAAGTCGTTGGAGCGTTCAGGAAACAACCCGCCCATCTCCTCAGTGACAAGCTGGTCCTGGTTGAGGAGCCGCCCCATCTCGGCGGCGTTTTCCGGATCAATGAAATAGCTGGCTTCGCCCTTATTCTGGGGCGCCGGCGTTGGTTGCGTCATAGAAGCGTCCTTTCTTCCTCTGTCTCTTGCTTCAAGCACGCTTAAAGCGATATGGTCTATTTTATCTTAAGCACTGAAGAGATACAATTCATGCAGCCAGAAAATAATATGCTCTCTGGATCTCAGAAAAACTCGTCCAGCAGGCGATAGAAGTCCAGCTTCTGCCGGTCAGGCGCTGCCAGGCCGTATTCCGCGAAGAGCAGCGGCTCCCAGCCAGGCCCGAAATTGTAAGTGAGGCTGCGCGCCGCGAGCGCAAGGTCCTGGTAGCGGTCGGCGATGCCGGCGCGTCCCCAGTCAATGAGGCCGCTGATGCGCGCTTGCTGCCGGTCGATAAGGATGTTGGGCAGGCAGAAGTCTCCGTGCGTGAAGACCAGATCCTCCGAGGGTGGACGCGCGCACAGCAATTCTTCGTACAGCTCACTCGCACGCCTCCCCTGGCGCTCCGCATCGAAATCGGCCTCATCGACGAGTCCCTGTTCCACCCGCTGCCGGGCGGCGGCCAGCTTGCGTTCCAGGCGCTCGTCGAAGGGGCAAGAGGCAATATCGACGCTGTGTACCAGCCGCAGCGCCTGCGCGAGCAGCCGCACCAGCCCCGGCATATCCTCACGCCATGCCTGATCACAGGCCATGATCCCATCGATCTCCGAGATCAACAGGTATTCGTGCGTCGCGTCAATGCCGTAGTAGAGCACGGTGGGCGCCGGTAAACGTCCTCGCAGCCACTCCAGCCGCTCTTTCTCGGCAAGCAGGCTGTTCGGCCCATTGCGCCCATCGATCTTCAGATAGAGATGGCCGATGCGGAAGACATAGGCAGAGGCGCAACCAGTGGAGTTTACCTGCCATGTCTCCGCACCAATAAGCGCTGCGAGGTCGTGGGGCAGCCGGCCCCGCCATTCGTCAGGAATTGTCATCTTCAATCGTTGAGCAGCAGCGTGAGCGTGGGGGCCGGGACCTCGTGCGTCTCCGAAATGCTGACGACGGCGGTACCAATAGCGAAGTATTCGATGACGTGCGAACCCCAGCCGTGGCTGCGCTCACTGATCTGCGTGCCCACCACGCCCTGCGCGCCCAGGCTCACAGCCTCGGCCTGCATGCGCTCCATCGCCAGTTCGCGCGCGTCGTAAAGCGCCTGGGTGTAGTTGGTCATCTCGACGTTCTGGCCGACCTGCCTGAACCACTGGCCTATGCCCTGATGCGAGACGTGATAGACGCAGTTGCCCATGACCATACCTACGGGCCGGTAGCCGGCGCGCAGCAGCGTCCAGAAGTCCTGGCCGGAGAGGTCCGAGGTGAAGGGCATGCCGTGCCGGTTGCGGAACGGCTGACCGGAACGCGAGCGAATAGCGGTGCCGATAGCGACGAACTCGGCCAGCGCTTCGCCCCACTCGTGCTGCGTGACTTCGAGCCGCACGCCGACGATGCCATCGGCCCCAAGCGCGTTCGCCTCTTCCTCCATGCGTGTCATCGCCAGTTCGCGGGCATGATACATGGCCTGTGTCAGTACGTTCATTTCCTGGTTCTGGCTCCAGTTCGCGCGCTGATAGCCGATATGATAGATCGAGCTGCCGACGACCAGTCCGACGGGATCGAAACCCGCCTCACGGACCAGCAGGAACTCGTTGATACTGAGATCGCTGGTGAAGAGAGCGGCGTGTTTGGCGTCGCCGTGCATGCGTTGCAGGCGTTCGCGAGCGTGGGCGGGCAGGTCGTTGCCCTGTGGTGTCATCTGTTGAGACATATATGCTCCTTCTTCTTATTCTTCTCTTAACGTTAATTCCCGCTCCTGACCGAAGCGCCCCGGGCGAAGATCGGTAAGGGTGAGTGCCGGCTTTGGCGGCGGGATGGTATGCTCTTTTCGCTGCGCGGTGATCGCTGTTCCTATAGCCATAAAATGAATAGCAAGGTCAAGGAAATAGCGAGTCGGGGAGTTCTCGCGCTCAAGTTCATACTCGATAATCTCGCGGTCACAATCGATATGCATGCCGACGACGCCGAATGCCTGCATTCTCTGCGCCATGTCGTGCAGCCGCTGCATCGCCAGGTGGCGCGCGTCGTAGAGCGATTGCGAGAACAGGGTGATCTCCTGATTCACGCCGCCGCCGCCGAACCAGCCGCGCATCTGTCCCGTAATGTTGCTGCCCAGGCCGGCATAGTATGAGCAGTAGCCGGTGACGACACCCAGCGGGTAGTAGCCGGCCTGGAGTAGTGTCCAGAATTCCTGGCCGGAGAGATCGCTGAGAAAGGGGCGCTGCGGCAGCGGGGTGTCGGGCAGGCGGATGGCCGTGCCGACAGCGATATATTCCAGCATGTTCGCTCCCCAATCATAGCCGCGCCTGCTGAAACGCACGCCGATGACGCCGTGCGCCCTCAACAATGCCGCCTCTTGCTCAAGCCGGCCGAGGGCCAGCACGGCGGCGCGCTGGTGCGCTGCGGAGAGCGTTCCCAGTTCGGTAGCGTGTGGCCCCCAGCTATACTGGCGCGTGTATTGCCAGCCGACATGGTAGATCGAGCTGCCCATGACCTGGCTCAATGGCCTGTAGCCCTGCTCGCGCGTCAGCAAGAGTTCGTTAACGCTCAGATCGCTGGTGAAGAGGGGATGGCTGGCCTCCATCTCTTCGCGCAGGCGCCGCTGAGCGCGCAGGGGTAGACCGCCGGCCTCCAGCGCCTGGCGGCTCTGCTCTGCCTCCTGTTGGGCCTGAATCTGCCGTTGCTGCTCCTCCGGTGAGGAGCGCTTCCAGAAAGGCATAGGAAAAACTCCTTTTT
>DATGLE010000104.1:0-4033 GCA_035294325.1 Ktedonobacteraceae bacterium
GGAGCCATCAAAGGTGGCGACGAGTGCAAAAATGACGCTTGCCCTTAACAATCCCGCTTGCTATCCTTAAGGGAATAAATTAGAATAACAGGCAAGAGATCCCTGGTTAAAAAGAAAAGTGGAACATCCTCGCCACTGTACTGGGCCTCAGTACAAAGGAAGGGCTGATGTGGCAAAACATAAACAGGTCAAGGAACTGATACCACCCTGGAATATGCCTTCTGATCCTGTGAAGGCTGTGCTATGGTTCCTGCACTGGCTGCTGAAGGTGGCAGTACGTTTCTTCTGGATACCTGTCCTGGGCATGACCATTTTTGAAGCCTGGCAAAACTGGACCGTGGGTGGAAGCGTCAATGGTATCCTTGCCGGGGTGATCACACTGCTCGTCGGGATCGGCGTCTGGGCCTTCCTCTACGTGATCTTGCAGATCCTCAACATCAGCTCCGGCATCTCACGGGTAATCTCGGAAGTCAACCGCATGCAGAGGGGAAGCGCTTCTCAGCGCATCTTCTACCCTTTTAACAGCGATGAACCCGAAGGGCAGGTTGTCGAGGGTACTATCACCGACCTGGAAGAGGAGCGTAAGAAGCGCCGGCGCGAATGAGCGATGGGGGGATGGCGGTGGCCTCTGGTAGAGACGGGGCCAGCCCCATCTCTCCATTACGCCTCGTTATTCTCCGTTCGCCATAACTGCCATGCCTCATCCGCCGCTTCCGGCACATAGGAGCGCAGCACTGTTCCTGGTCCCTCTATAATGTACCTGCCGAGCGCGGCCGGAAGGATCATTGTCTGCCCGCTCGCCAGCTTCTCCGAGGCATAGCGCCGGAAATCACCTTTCAGGCCCGGCTCATCGGTGCCAGGATACCATACTACCGGCGTGCCTTGCAGGCAGGTGAGGATAACACAACTCGATCCTGTTGCAGCGGCCAGCGTGCGGTACTCTTTGAGACGCAATTCACGCGTCACGAAATAGCGACATGCGACCAGGCAGCGCTCCTCATATCCCGGCTCGGAGCTTAACGCAACCGGATTCACCTTGATGCGCTGCGAGGGGGCGTAGCGCGCGACATCCAGGGAGCGCTCGATGTGCAGTTCGCGCGGCTTGCCATCCGCCGTCAGGCGCCCGTAGTCATACATGCGGTAAGTGATATCGGAATACTCTTGCAGTTCGTAGAGCAGCACGCCGGAGCCGATAGCATGGACGGTGCCGGCGGGAACGAAGATAACGTCGCCGGGCTGAACGTTCTCCTCGTGTAAGAGATGTTCCAGAGTAACGTCTTGAATGGCGCGCTCTACCTCCGCGCGCGAGGTCGCGGCCTTGAAGCCGTGTACAATGCTGGCCCCTGGCTCCGTAGCGAGGATGTACCAGAACTCGGTCTTGCCGAGCTTTCCGCCTTCGTGCACGCTGGCGTAGTTATCGTCAGGGTGAACCTGTACTGATAGCCGGGCATTGGCGTCGATAAATTTTGCCAGCAGCGGGAAGCGCATGCCGAAGATCGCTAAGGTTTGTGTACCGAGCAGGGATGGTCCCAGTTCATTGACGAGCGCGCCCAACGTTTTCCCGGCGTGAGCGCCATTCTGAACCACATTGCTGATCTCTGTCTCCCATGCCTCACCGATGGCGACGTTAGCCTGCGGCAATCGCTTCCATCCATCGCGCTCCAGACGGCGCCCCCCCCAGAGCGTTTCATGTAACGATGCCTCCAGACGAATAGGATATATATACTGCACAGTCTAATACTCTCCCACAAATTCAGTTTTTTGTAGAGCGTGTCTGCTTTCCAGCATCGCGCTTGCTCGCGCCTGCGACTCGCTGGGAGAGAGGATGGTGTGGGGCAAAATGCGCTTCGCGCATTTTGCCCCACACCATCCTCTCTCCCAGGCACGGCAAAGCCGCGCGACCATCTGGCGAAGGAAGGCAAGGCTCTGGCAATCAGACTCTTCTGGAAACGAACGGTTACGAATTGGCTGCCAGCAAGACTCCCTCGATCTGACGACGCAGCCTGGCGCGCATGACGATGCCGCGAATGCGATACAGTTCGTTGCCGCCTTTGAAAAATATCAGTGTAGGGATGCCATCAATGTTCCACTCGCTCGTGATCGTCCCTGCTGTGTCGACATTCAGCCTGGCGAAAGTGATGCGTTCCCCATACTCCTTACTGATAGCGACGAATTCCGGTTCCTGGATCTGGCACGCTCCGCTTTGCTCAGAGGAGAAATAGACGACCACCATCTGCGGTGCCTGCAACACTTTTTCACCAAAGTTCTCATCCGTTACCTCGATGTAGCTCTCTGCCATTACTATCCTCTTGTGCTTGCTGTCTAGAAAGTTATGCTATCGCTTGTCAAGTTACCACTCAGCCGGAGCGATGTCAAGCCAGCGCTGTATAAAAAGCTCTTTCTGTGCGTAGCGGCGCGATTCATCGCGCCTGTGCTGCTCATAAAATTGCTTTATAAGCGCGATGATGAAAGTTACTAACCACAATCGGGAAGCAAGCATGTCATCCTGAGCGCAAGCGAAGGATGACATGTCGCGATCTGGTGGGTAACATTCGCGGCGGCTCAAACGGCGAGCAGTTCCTCGGCGTCCTCGATCACGTAGCGGTAGCCCTGCTCGGTCAGGAAGAGCTGGCGGTTCGCCGAGAATTCCTGATCGCGTGTATCGCGCGTCACAATAGAATAGAAGTAGGCCAGGCCGCCATCCGCCTTTGGTCGCAGGATACGCCCCAGCCGCTGCGCTTCTTCCTGACGCGAGCCGAAGGTGCCCGATACCTGGATCGCCACATTGGCGTCGGGCAGGTCGATGGCGAAATTGGCTACCTTGCTGACAACCAGGCGTTTGAGTTCGCCGCGCCGAAATTGCTCGTAGAGCTTTTCGCGCTGCGCCGTTGAAGTGCGACCGGTCAGCAGCGGCGCTTGCAGTTCGTCGGCCAGTATTTTGAGCTGGTCGAGGTACTGGCCGATAATCAAGATCTGATCGTTGTGATGACGCTCGACAAGATGGAGCGTCACCGCTAACTTCGCCGGGCACTCCGCCGCGATGCGATATTTCTCTCGCAGTTCGGCCATTGCGTAGTTTAATTGCTCGTCTTCCGTCAGGCCGACACGGATCTCGTGGCATTCGGCGGTGGCGATCCAGCCCTGCCGTTCCAGTTCGCGCCAGGGCACATCGTATTTCTTGGGGCCGATGAGGCTGAACACGTCGGCCTCGCGTCCGTCTTCGCGAACAAGCGTAGCGGTCAGGCCGAGGCGCCGGCGCGCTTGCAGTTCGGCAGTGATGCGGAAGACGGGGGCGGGCAGCAGGTGAACCTCATCGTAGATGATGAGTCCCCAATCGTAGCTCGTGAACAGCGAGAAGTGGGGAAAGTACTCCGGCCCCGGCTCCGCAATGTGTTCTGCGCCTGGCCGGCGGTAGGTAAGGATCTGGTAGGTGCTGATCGTCACCGGCGCGATAGTTTTGCGGTCTCCGGTGTATTCTCCGATCATCTCCGGCGGCAGATCAGTCTTATCGAGAAGCTCGCTGATCCACTGGCGCACGGCGATAGTGTTGGGAGTGAGGATGAGCGTGGCGCGCTGGATGTCGGCCATCGTCACCAGGCCGACAATCGTTTTGCCCGCGCCGCACGGCAGCACGACCACGCCACTGCCCCCGCCTGGCGCGCCCCCGGCATAGAAGGCCGCCGAGGCCGCGTACTGATAGCCGCGAGGCTGAAACGTCTCCGTGCGCAATTTCATCGGCAGTGGTGAGCCGTCGGTGTAGCCGGCGAGATCTTCGGCGGGAAAGCCGATGTGAATCAATGCCTGCTTGATGTGTCCACGGCGCGAGGCATCAACCTGGAGCGTATATTGATCCAGCCGGCGCAGGATATAGGGCTGCGTGCGCTTGTGGCGCATCACCTCGGCAATCAGCGCGACATCATTTGTTTTGAGCAACAGGGCGTCCCCGTCGCGTACCAGCTTGATGCGTCCATAACGATTGATATATTCGCGGATCTCGGTCACGATGTTTGGGGGAATGGCATATTTGCTGTAG
>DATGLE010000105.1:0-4426 GCA_035294325.1 Ktedonobacteraceae bacterium
TATCTCAATTTTACTCTCTCTGGCCCAGCAGCAATCCCGTCAACGCTTCGAGCAGCGCGTCACGCTTGACCTGCACCTGTTTGCTCTCGATATCCATGCCCCCGGCTTGCAGATCTTTGATTGCGACGGCATCGCTCGCCAGGTCCTCCTCGCGGATGAGCACGGCATAAGCGGCGCCGGAAGCGTTCGCCTGCTTCATCTGCGCTTTGGGGCTGCGGTCCCCATAGCTCATCTCAGTTTTGATGCCTGCGCGGCGCAGTTCCGCGACGACCTGCACCGCTGCATCCTTGAAGGCGGCCTCGCGCCCAAAGTAGACGACGAAGACCTGCACCGGCATCTCCCCGGGCGGTTCGATCTTCTGGCGTTTGAGTTCCTGGATGATGCGCTCCAGGCCCATGCCGAAGCCAATAGCAGGCGTCGGCGGACCGCCAAGAATTTCGGCCAGGCCGTCGTAGCGCCCGCCGCCGTTGAGGGCGAGCCTGTCAACCTCGGAGGTGAACTCGAAGACGGTGCGCGTATAGTAATCCAGCCCGCGCACGATCAAGGGGTCGATGGAGAACGGCACGTCATAGAAAGTGAGGAAGCGCTGCACCGCCGCGAAATGCTCGCGGCATGGCTCGCACAGGTATTCCGTGATCTTTGGCGCTGCGGCGATCTTCGGCTGATCCTGCGGCTCCTTGCAATCCAGCAGGCGCAGGGGATTTTTATAGAAGCGCACGCGGCAATTGTCGCAGCACTCGCTCAGCAGCGGGCGATAGTATTCCTTCAACACTTCGATATAATGCGGGCGACAGTTGCCATCGCCAATACTGTTAATAGAGACGCGAATATGCTCAAGGCCGAGCCGACGATAGACCTGGTAGAGCAGGCCGATCATCTCCGCGTCAATCGCGGGATCGGGCAGCCCGATCGCCTCGCAGCCGAATTGATGATGTTCGCGGTAACGCCCGCTCTGAGGCCGCTCGCGGCGAAACATGGACTCGCCCAGGTAATAGAGCTTGACCGGCTGCGGCCACTTGAACATACCATGCTCCAGGTAAGCGCGCACAACGCCCGCCGTACCCTCCGGCCTGAGCGTAATGCTCTGCCGCCTTCCTTCCTTGTCGGCCCGATCATCGAAGCTATACATCTCGTGCTCAACAATATCGGTCCCCTCGCCAACCGAACGCAGAAAGACGGCGGTCTCTTCCAGCAGGGGTGTTTCGATGCGCCGGTAGCCATAGAGCTGCGCTACCTCGGCAGCAGTATTCTCGACGAAACGCCAGTAGGGTTGCTCATCGGGTAAAACATCTCTAAAGCCCTGCAAGGCTCTGTATTGTCCAGGCATGATTTTCTCTTTCCTCCACGCACACGAATGCCCCTTATTATACCAATAAAGAGACACTTGTACCACTTACGATACAAATGTATATAATTGTAACGGCGCCCGCCATTCTCTACAGAAGGGCCATGCTCGCGCCTGCGGCCCTCGCTGGCTCTGAGGGATGGTGTGGACACAGGCGCTGCGCGCCTGTGTCCACACCATCCCTGCGAACCCTGAGTGCGGCGGAGCCGCGGCAACGCGCGGCGAGAGCACTGCGCCTCGGACACTTGCTAAGGTTTGTGTGTAGAAAAAGGCGCTGCGTGCCTTTGCCCACACCATCCCTGCGAACCCTGAGTGCGATGGAGCCGCGCGAGGATAAGGAGAGTCATAATGGACAGCAGATCATTGAGCCGCATCTACCTGTACCTGTTCGTCGTGATCTGCATGGGCGCGAGCCTGGCGAGCTGCGGGCAGCCATCATTGCCACCGATGCAGGTGCAGCGCGATCCCCTCCAGAGCTGGATCGAGCAGCATGCCATCCCCTTCAAGACCACTGATGCCCAGGCTCCCCTGGATGATCTGGCCTCATTGCAGGGCATCGCCGGTCAGGCTTCAATTGTCGGGCTGGGCGAGGCAACGCACGGCTCGCACGAGTTCTTCACCATGAAACAACGCGTTCTGGAATTTCTGGTAGAGAAGATGGGCTTTACAATGTTCGCGATGGAGGCAAGCTGGAGCGCGGGGGAGCAGATTAATCACTACGTCCTGACCGGGCGCGGAGATGCCAGAAAATTGCTCCAGCAGTTCCACGAATGGGTGTGGAGCACTCAGGAGGTGCTCAACCTGATCCAGTGGATGCGCGCCTATGATGCGGATCCGCGTCACATTCAGAAGGTCCGCTTTGCCGGCTTTGACTGCCAGGATATCGAAACTATTACCTTCGACAACGTTGAGCGCTATGTTCAGTCGGTAGCTCCACAGCAGGTGGCGCAGGTCGCAGCGCTCTACACAGGAATACGCCCCGATCCCGCACAAAACTGGGACAGCTATATGCATGCCTACAACAGCGCGCCGCCAGCAATCAGGCAGCAGTACGTAGCCAGAGCAGAGAACGTCTACGCGCTGCTCAATGCCCACCAGGCACAATACGAAAAGGCATCATCGCCGCAAGCCTTCGCCCAGGCGCTCCAGGAAGCCCATATCATCGTCGAGTACACGCAATTTATGGTCCTGCTCAACGATCCTAAAGCACAGAGCAAGGCTATCCAGCAGCGCGATATCTTCATGGCCGATAACATTGCCTGGCTACACGAACACAGCGATGGCGGGGAAAAGATTGCCCTCTGGGCGCACGATGGGCATATCGGCGTCTGGACCTACGAAGGAGGCTACACCATCATGGGGAAATTCCTGCGCCAGCGCTACCATAAGCAATACCTGGTGATTGGCACCAGCTTTTACCAGGGAATGTTCAACGCTTACGGCAAGAAGCTCGGCGACCCTGTTGCTCGCTTGCAAGCCTTCACTATGCCGCCGCCCAGCAAGGATAGCTACAACTACATCCTGGGGCACGCTGGCATCCCGCTCTACATCCTCGACTTACGCAGACCGCCCCCAGGCGCCGTCAGTCGCTGGCTGAAAGGGCCGTACAAATTCCGCCTGGCCGGAGCCGGCTATAATGATGCCGATGAGAGCCAGTTCTACGACGTTATCGGCCTGGGCGCCTACTTCGATGTGCTTATCCACATCCAGCAAGTCACCGCCTCTCATCTCATTGATTATTAACATTCAAAGTCGGCAATGCCGGGACACCTGCTGAGGGTGCCGGGGAGGGTTTCACGGGTAGGTTTTGCGCAGGGAATGGTCCCGTGGGCCGCCCTGGTGGCGGCCCATGCACGTTCCCCCAAAAAACCTACCTGTGAAAAGCCGGGACGGCGTAGGGGCGCGGCGCCGGCTGGGAGGGGCAAAGGGGCGGTAGGGGCCGAAGCGCAAGCCCGCTCCTCTTTGCCACAACCGGATGAGAGGGCTGGAGATGAAAAGCGGGCTTGCTTCTGGCCCCCACTACCCCACCCGACCACCCGGCCAGCGCCGCGCCCCTACGCCATCCCATCATCCCTTCCCATGGCCGATCTTGATGGGTAAACTTCATAATCCGGCCCCTACCGGGGAATGATTGCTTCATTATCTCGCCCCCTACAACACCCAATGCCCAATCAAGAACTGCGCCAGCAGGAAGAAGAGCACCGCGCCCGAAATCATGAGATAGTTCATGTTGAACATGCGGGAGCGGCCAGCGCCGGCGAGGACGATGAATACCGGGAAGATTTCCAGCATGTAGCGCCCGACGGACTGCAAAGGATAGAGGCCCGTGCCGCCGATGGGGAAGATCTGGAGGAAGAGGTAGAGCGGAATGGCATAGGCGCAATAGGACCAGAGCCAGCGCGGAAAACGCCAGGGGCCGACGAAGGCCAGGATCAGCGCCACAAGGATGAACAGGTCGGGCACGAGATCCGTCAGGTTGCGCAGCGCCTGGAAGCTCAGCAGGCCGCCGCTGATGCTGATTGCCCTGATCGAGCCGGCGATGCCAACCCAGGGCCATGCCAGGTAGTGATCCCAGTAGGCTTGCGCGTGCGAGAACTCAAGGAAGTCGTGAAAGAGCAGGTAGCAGTAGAGGCCGTAGAGCACGAGCGCCGCCGGGATCAGCGCGGCAGCAAGGATATCGAAGCGGATAGCGCGCAGCCTGAACTCGCGCTGGCGCAGGTATTCGTAGCCGAAAGGCAGCAGCAGCAGCAGGCCAGCCGAGCGCGTGAGGCAGGCGAAGAAGCCGAACAGCCCCGCCAGCCACCAGCGCCCGTGACGTATATTATAGAAGCTCAGCAGCGCCAGGCAGAGGAAAAGCGCCTCGTTATAGCCTGCCGCGAAGAAAAAGGCGGTGGGGAAGATGGAGAGATAGAGCACGCTGCGCAGCGCCCGCTCGTGGTCGAAGTCCTCGCGCACCAGTCGATAGAGCACGACCAGCATCACCAGCCCCGCGAGATTGGATATGAACAGCCCCGCCGCGAGCGCGTTGCGGTGCGTCAGGAACATCACCACGCGTTCGAGCAGCGGATAGAGCGGGAAGAA
>DATGLE010000106.1:0-18016 GCA_035294325.1 Ktedonobacteraceae bacterium
GTATAGCGATTGAGCGCCTCCCTGTCAAGCTGTACACCCAGGCCGGGACCCGGTGGCAGCGCGAGAAAGCCGTCCCGCATAGAGAGATCATCGAGCAGCAGATCATCTTCTAGCAGTCGCAGCGTCGCCAGCCCGCACTCCAGCGTCACCGAGGGCATAGCGGCGGCAAGGTGCAGCGCGGCCACAACGCCGATACCCGTTTCGAGCGCGCTGGTCACGACACATTGCACACCATAAGTCTCAGCCTCTTCGATGATGCGCCGCCCGGCGCGCAGGCCGCCGGCAAGCTGTGGCTTCACGATCAGAATATCGGCGGCCCCTTGCGCCAGGACGCGCCGCGCACCCGCCGGGTCCGATATCGCCTCGTCGGCGGCAACGGGCACAGGAACGCAGCGGCGCAGTGCACACATGCCTGCCAGATCGGAAGCTGGCAGCGGCTGCTCGACGTACTGGATATCATACGGCGCGCAGCCCGCGAGGATCGCGCGTGCCTGCTCAAAGTTCCAGCCCTCGTTGGCATCCAGCCGCAGGTGGATATCCGGTCCGATGGCTGCACGCACTGCCGCAACGCGCTCGATCTCCTTCTGTACGTCCTGGCCCATCTTGAGCTTCACACATCTGTAACCATCGGCAACTGCCTGCTGCGCCGCGCGCGCCGTCTTCGCCGCCGTTCCCCCACCGGCGACGGCGTTTACGAATACGCCGGGCCGCGCGCCGGGCAACAACGGGCGCTGCTCGTATTTTGCCTGCGCGTCGAGCAGCGCCACCTCCAGGCCGAAAACTGTAGCGGCCGGCAGCGCGCCGGCTTCAGCGTACAGCAGTGCCAGCGCGCCGGCCAGATCTGCGCCTTGCAAGCGTGCTGCCAGGGTGGGCAGAGGAGCGAGCGCGCCGCTCAGGTCGCCACCGAGTTCCGGCAATGGGGCAATCTCTCCCAGCCCGCACACGCCATCCGCGCTCACTACCTCCACAATTGCTCCCACGCGCTCAGTATGTACGCCGTGAGCGGTTGTGAAGGGAGTGCGCATAGGGATGCGATACGAGTGCCAGCGAATAGCCGCAATTGTTATAAAAGCGGGAGGTTCAGGAGGGCGGCTGCCCTCCTGGCGGGGTGTGGGGGGTCCCCACAAATTCCCCTCTCCAAAATCTGGTGGATGCATCACTACGGCAGGCGTGGGAATCTGGAGAAGTCGGGTTTGCGCTTCTCCACGAACGCATTGCGGCCCTCCTTGCCTTCTTCAGTCATGTAGAAGAGCATCGTCGCGTTGCCGGCCAGGTCCATAATACCGGCCAGGCCGTCGGTATCGGCGTTGAAGGCCGATTTCAGGAAGCGCAGAGCAGTCGGACTTTTTTCGAGCAGTTCCCTGGCCCACTGGATCGTCTCTTCCTCCAACTGCGCCAGCGGCACGACCTTATTAATCAATCCCATGTCGAAGGCTTCCTGAGCCGTGTACTGGCGGCAGAGATACCAGATCTCGCGCGCCTTCTTCTGGCCGACGACGCGCGCCATGTAGGTCGCGCCCCAGCCGGCATCGAAACTGCCTACGCGCGGTCCCGCCTGGCCGAATCGCGCATTATCGGCGGCGATGGTCAGGTCGCAGAGCAGTTGCAGCACATGACCGCCGCCGATAGCGTAGCCCGCGACCATTGCGATTACCGGCTTGGGAATGTATTTGATGACCCTTTGCAGATCGAGCGCGTTCAGGCGTGGCACACCGTCGCTGCCAACGTAGCCGCCCTCGCCGCGCACGCGCTGGTCGCCGCCGGAGCAGAACGCCTTCTCGCCCTTGCCGGTGAAAATAACGACGCCAATTTCCTGATCCTCGCGGCAGCGGTTGAAGGCATCGATCAGTTCGGTGAGCGTTTCCGGACGGAAGGCGTTGTGGACCTCTGGCCGGTTGATGGTGATTTTGCCCATGCCTTCGGCTTTTTCGAAGATGATGTCCTGGTAGTCACATACGTTTTGCCATTGTACTGTCATTTATGGCTCCTTTCTTCTAAAAGAGTATCGAATACCCGACCTTCGCGCGGCAGAGCCGCGCAAGCAATGATGTAGTTTGTCGGGTGATACAGAGGCTTCGCCTCTGTATCACCCGACAAACTACTATATAAGGCGAGTGTCGCGGGTGCGAGCAAGCAATGGTGTCGGAAATCAGACACATTCAATGAATGCATGCACAAGGTCAACGAAGATACCGGGCTGCTCCAGATGGATGGTGTGTCCGGCACCTGTTACAATGCGCAACTGAGCATGGGGCAGCAGTTGCGCCATCTGGCGTGCAATCTCGCAAAATTTTTTGTCAAGATCGCCAGCGATCAGCAGCACGGGTATATCCAGCACGGGGAGCCGCGCATGCAGCGCCGGCTGCACGCCCGTCCCTACGCCGCGCAGGCTATTGGCTAGCCCTTCGGCGCGGTTGTTGAGGCGCTGCTCGCGGAGCGCGGCCCTCTTGCTGGCGGGCAGATTGCGCTGGCTGGCAAAGAGCGGAAGTCGCTCCCATCGTTCCACAAAGGCGGCCACACCCTCGCGCTCGATGCTCTCGGCCAGCGCGTTATCGCTGAGGCGGCGCCGTTCGCGCTCCTGCGCGTCCGCGATGCCTGGCGATGCGCTCTCCAGGATGAGGGCGCGAAAATAGCCCGAAAACGCGCAGTAGAGCGCGATACGCCCGCCCATCGAATAGCCGAGCAGAATCGCCTCGCCACTGTGTACGCCAAGCAGGTCCAGCGCGGCGATGATATCGGCCTGGCAATGTTCCATTGCGTAGCGCCACGCATCGGGCGGTGCGTCGCTGCGCCCGTGACCGTGCAGGTCCAGGGCGATGACGCGCAGGCCGGCGGATGCGAAAGCGTCCAGCAGGCCGTCCCAGCCGAGCGCGCTGCCCGTAAAGCCGTGCAGCAGCACCAGCGTGCGCCCGCCCGGCGTCGCCGCGCCGCACAGCAGCGCGCCCATGCGCATGCCGTTGACCTCCAGCAGCCTGATTTCTCGCTCTACTGCACTGCTCATGGCGCTTCCTCAGCAGGTAACTTCCTCAGCGCGGTATCGACGGCCTGCCAGAGTCGCCGGTGCATGCTGACATTGCTCTCGCGCTCGGTGGGAACCTCGATTACATGCACCCCCCCGCCGTCCATCCCGTGCCTGAAAGTCGCACGGAACTCCTCCCAGTCCGTGATACGCCGGAATGTGCCCCCGTACATCTCCACCGCATGGCGGAAATCCAGGCCGGTTGGCGTGCCGAAGAGTTGTTCAAAATGCTCAGGGTAGGCGGACTGGGGCAGGAATGAGAAGATGCCGCCGCCATCGTTGTTCACCAGCACGACGATCAGGTTGAGCCGGTGCAGGCGTGCGGCGAGCAGCCCGTTGAGATCATGAAAGAACGAGAGATCACCGATCACCAGCACCGTTGGCCCGTCGTCTCCCAACATGACGTTTGCCGCGCTGGCGCCAAGCGCGCTGGAGACAACGCCATCGATGCCGTTCGCGCCCCGGTTGCCCAGGCAGCGCAATCGCTTCCGGCGCGGCCAGAAGAAGGTATCCATGTCGCGCACCGGCATGCTATTACCGGCATAGAGCGTTGCCCCGGCGGGGAGCAGTTCCGCGAGTTCGCTGAAGACGCGCCCCTCGAAAAGCTGCTCGAAGTCCTGCATGGTGTCGAGCAGCGCCCGCCGCGTCGCCCGTTCGGCATCCCGCCAGAGCATGAGCCATTGGGCGCCGTCAGGCGCGGATTCGTCCACCTTTGTCACAGCCGTTGCCAGATAACGGCAGAGCGTGACAGGATCAGCATGGATCATCTCGCTGGCGAGCTGTGTTGGCTCGTTCCAGTCGCCGTTGCCATCGACCACCACCTGTGGGCAGGATGCATAGCGCTGCAAGTAGAGTAGCAGGGGTTTGGAGGTCGGCATAGCACCGAAGCGCAGGATAAACTGCGGCTCGGCACGCTCGACAAAAGCCTCGCTGCGCAGGAATGCATCGTAGCTGGAGATAACGCAGCCATGCGGATCCTCGCAGGAGCGCAGCGGCGAGAGTGCATCGGCCAGGATCGGGTAGCCAAAGGATTGTGTTAACCGCATGAGCGGCTCAACCAGTTCAGGATTATCGTAAGGCCCGACAATGATGAGGCCGCGCGGCGTTGTGTGCATCAGTGTGGCAAGGCGCGCAGCGTTGGGGACAGAGAGGCTTGCCGGCCTCGCTTCCAGCACAGAGACGTAGGGCGCGTTATCAGGTCGCCCTTCCCAGGCAATGGCATCGCGCTGCGCTAACGGCGGCAAGGGCTGGTCGGCGAGCGGCGCGGGCGTGAGCGGTTCGCGGAAGGGCAGGTTGAGATGCACCGGCCCGGCGGGAACGGCCCGCGACAGCG
The DNA here is from genome assembly GCA_035294325.1 of Ktedonobacteraceae bacterium. Lineage (GTDB taxonomy): Bacteria > Chloroflexota > Ktedonobacteria > Ktedonobacterales > Ktedonobacteraceae > DATGLE01. Next base: position 4,353 of record DATGLE010000106.1, read on the forward strand.
CTGCGGCGCGATTGGCGATGGTGCGAATGTAGCGCAGCGCGGCGTTGCTTGCTTCCGGCAGGGCAACGTCCACGAACCATTTGACATACGTGCCGTAGAGCCGGTTCTGATCGATGGCCTGGGGCGCGCCACAATCGCGCAGTTCGTGAGGGCGGTCCGCCGTAAGCACGAGCAGCGGCACATGTGTCAGGTGGGCCTCGATAATGGCCGGCAGAAAGTTCGCCGCCGCAGTTCCCGATGTGCAGAGCAGCGCGACAGGCTGTCCGAGCCGCTTCGCCATGCCCAGGCCAAAGAAGGCGGCGGAGCGCTCATCGACGTGCATCCAGGCGCGTATATCCGGCTGTGCGGCAAGGCACATCGCCAGCGGCGTTGAACGCGATCCCGGACAGATAACAACATGATGAACGCCGGCGCGCTGCAACTCATCGACGAAGGCGCTAACGTAAGCATAAGTAGCGTTGGCGGCTGCGAACTCGGATGTGGACGCCTTGCCCGCGCGACCACGAGGGAACCCTGTCTGGGGGACAGGTATGCCCCTGCATTCCGCATGACCGGGTGGGTTCTGCATACCTTTAAACCTCCGCACCTAGCGCGCGCAGCATGACCTGGAGCTTCCAGCCGGTCTCGACAAATTCGCTCTCAGGATCGGAATCGGCAACGATGCCGTTGCCTGCAAAGAGCGTCGCTGTATTGCCGTCGATCAGTGCCGAACGCAGTGCCACGACAAACTCGCCATTGCCAGAAGCATCGAGCCAGCCGAGCGGAGCCGCGTACCAGCCGCGATCCAGGCGCTCGCCATCGCGAATTGCATTGAGGGCAGCCAGGCGCGGGAAGCCGCCCACCGCCGGCGTTGGATGCAGATCTTGCAGCGTCTCCAGCACGCAGCGACCCGGCAATAATGTCCCGGTGATGGGCGTCTCCAGGTGATGTATATTTTTGAGCTTGAGCAGTTGCGGCTCCCCGGCTACCTGTACCTCCGAGCAGAGTTTCGCGAGCGCATCGCGGATCGTCGCAACCACAATAGCATGTTCGATTTTATTCTTCGCGCTGCTCAGCAGTTCCGCGCCGAGGCGCCGATCCTCTTCCTCCGTCGTGCCGCGCGGCGCCGATCCTGCCAGCGCCATCGTTTGCAATCGGCCATCATGAGCATGCACGAGCCGTTCGGGCGTAGCGCCAACGAAACAGCGCGTGCCTCGTTTCTGAGCGAAGATGGTGGCTGCGGGGTAGTTCTCGCGCAGGCGTGCCAGCACAGCCTCAAGCTCAAAGGGCGCAGATTCACGCGTCACACTCACGCCTCGCGCCAGCACAACCTTCTGATAAGCGCCCCGCTGGATCATCTTCACGGCCTGCGCTACCTGCTCCATCCACACCGGGGGAGGCAGCATGCTCTCTATAGAAAGTCGCTCTGGCGCTGTAGAGTGTTCGCGCGGCCGCGAGATTTCCGTGCTCTTGATGGCCGCGTCGAGGCGCCGCAAAGCGCTGCTAATCACACTGGCGCAGTACTCGATATCGTCGGCAGGTGCCACGAGCGTGTTCACGGTCAGAGTTGCGCCCTCGGAACTGCGAGCGAAAAGTATACGCGGCAGCATGAGCAGCCCATCAGGGAAGCCTTCCCAGAGCGCTGTGTGTGGACTGATCGGATCGAAGCGAAAACCGCCACAGAGCACCGGACCGGCGTTGTTCGCGCTCGTGCCAGGCACGGCGGCGACAACCACATCTTGCAGCAATTCGCGCCAGGCCGTCGCCGCTGCGGTGAAGCGCGTGGGGCCGCTCGTCTTGATGAGCGAGGCTGCGCCGATGCCCGCGAGAGCAAACTGCCTGGAGGGCTGCTCCCAGAAGAAGCTCTCTGCCATCTCTAGCAGGCCAGCGGCTTTGAAAATGTGCAGTGGATCGCAGGCCGCCACGGGCCAGGTAAGACTGGCGACGATGGCGCGGCCCGATTGGGCGGCGCGCTCGGATGCGCGGGCCAGGGTGGCAAGCAGCCACTCGTGGTCACAGGAAGTCAGACGGGAATCAGCCCCGTCTCCATATGGAAAGACGCCCTTTACGGACGCCCCGTGCTTCATATTGTTCATTGATCTATCATCCTCAGATGCACAAATTAGTTGCATGGTGCGGACTTGAATGTGCTGAGGGGCGATCTTGCTCTGGCAACGGGCCAATCAGAGGCCACAAAAGCAATGCCTGTAGTATTATAGCGCGCGCCGTCCAATGGCGGTATTGGAGCTTTCGTTAGCAGCATAGAACGGGTCCCTGGACCCGTTCTATGCTGCTAACGAAAGCTCTTATTCCCGGTCAGCGACAATCGATCCCACGCGGTCAGCCAGCGTCGGATCTCTGTGGCTGAGGATGAAGGCGTAGATCAGTGCCACGACAATGATGCCCAGCGAGATCCAGGGGAAGATGTTGAATGGCGCGGGCTGTCCAGGCTCAACCAGTCCCCAGAGCGGGAAGCCAATCGCCAGGACGCCGAGCAGCGGCAAAACGAGATGCTTGATCCACGAGAACTGGTCGGGGTGGTATCTCCGGTAGTACACGGGCAGGGCCAGGTTCGCGACGAGGTAGGTCAGCGCAACCAGGATCGTTCCCAGCGTCGCGATATCGCCGAAGAAGGTCACGGGATCCACGCTCCACCCGAAGATGTAGACGACGGCCAGGCCAATGCCGAGGAAGGCCACGAAGCTTGCCCACGGCGTCTGCTTTGTCGAGTGAACCTTTGCCAGCGCTGCTGGCAGCAGCCCTTCGCGCGCCGCATTGAAGATCAGGCGCGCCTGCGAATTCGATCCGGCGATCATCGCGCCCATCGTGGAGGTGAAGCCGGCAAGGTAGGCCAGCAGTGCCAGAATGCCACTGATCGACTGCGCGGCGGCGATGAACGGCACCGGCTGGGCATCAGCGAGGGTTTTGACGTTGTAGTTGAAGGCCACGACGGTAGAGAACATGAACAGGATGTAGCTCAGGGCCATCAGCAGGACGCTGGCGTAGATGGCCCTGGGAATGTTGCGCCGGGGATCGTTCGTTTCCTCGGCCAGCGCCGCCGAGTTTTCCCAGCCAATGAACATGTAGACGGCAACCGGGAAGCCAAGTCCCAGGCCGGCGAGTCCGTCGCTGATGTTCCCGGGGTTGAATGGGGCCAGCGAGAGGGTTGCCGCGTGTGTGATCAGGACAACCACCGAGACCAGCACCAGCACGATCATCTCCAGCAGGAAGAAGTAGCCGGCCCAGCGTGTAGAGAGGTGGATGCCGCTTACCATCAGGTAGAAGACGATGGCGACGAAGATCAGCGTCAGCGGTTGCCAGGGGATGTTGACGTGCAGGTAGTGTTGCAGGATGATCTGCGTCCAGCCGCCGGAAATATCGATGACCGAGGTCATGGCAAGGATATAGCCGGCGGAGACAACGATAGTCGTGGTGATCGCCATTACCGGGCCGAAGGTTTTACCGATAAAGGTGATAAACGAGCCGGTAGATGGGATGGAGCGTGAAAATTCGGCCAGGGTATTGCCGAGCAGGGCAATAGCGATGGCCGCCGTGATAATGGTGAGCGGCGAGCCAATGCCAGCAGCCGAGGCGATCAACGCGGAACTGAAAAAGAAGCTCATCGCCGGAGCTACATTCGCCATTGTGGATGTTGAAATGTCGACCAGGTGCAAGGCCCCTCGCTGGAGGCGCGGAACCCCCGCAGCGGCGAGCGTCTTCCCCTCGACGAGCGGTGCCTGTGGCGACTCTTCGTGCATGGTCATTGCTGACTCCCCCTTCAAAAGGTATCCGATCTCCGGCGCATTCGTTTGCTCGCGCCTGCGGCGCTTGCCTGGTAGATGTGGTTGTGAAAAAATGCGCGCGGCGCATTTGTTTTCACAACCACATCTACCTCTGGTGCGGCTTCGTCGCACGAACGGCCCGCGAGAGAAGGCAATGGCGTGGAGAACCAGACATCCTCTTCAATGAATACAAAAAGATGTACAAGACCTGAAAGGTGCTTTTAGAGAAAAAGGAAGGAGAGCCGTTCCCCTTCCTTGAAACTCTATTATCACAAGTATACCCGGCAAGAGGACGGAAAGCCAGGGAGGAAGCGAGCGGAATTAGCAGCGAATCCAGACCGGCTCGATGCTCTCGACAGGACGGTCAAAGAGGCCCGGTTGATCGGGACTGAAGAGCTGGTCAAAGTCCTCGGGCGCGAAGGCTTTGCGCAGGCGCTCGGCGTAGGAAGTGACCAGGGTGCGGACGTAGTGCTCGACATCGTAGTCGCGGCGCCCGGCGATGGCTCCGCGCTGCTCCGGCGTCACGGCAATATCCTGCTCATTGCGCTCCAGCCAGTCATTGCTGGTCGATGTCTCGGCGGTCTCTTCGGGAAGCCAGACGTAGTTGTTTTTGCCACGCGCGCGGTAGAAGCGCACGCGCTCCCCGGGATACCAGCGTGTGCGCCCGGCGCGCAGCAGCGCTTCATACGCCGGCTCCGGGCGCGTATTCTTAATGGCGAGGTAGGATTCGGGCGTCTTTGAGAGGCGCACGCGTGCCGCCAGGTCGGCGGCGGTCAGCGTGCGGCTGCGCAGCGCCGCCACGGTTTCGAGAAAAACCTTGCGCACACCCGGTATATCACCGGTCATAGTGCAGAGCAAAGCCTGGCGCAAGAAGCGCTCGCCGAACGGCTCGGCGCGGCTCGAACGCAGCGCCACGCCATGCACGATCAGCCTGCTATCGTAGGTCAGGAGTGCGTAATTTTTCACCTCGTGGCTGAGCATGGCGCGGTAGCGGCCCTCGTATTCCAGGTGAATACCCTCGGGCAGTTCCGCGCCGATCTTGCTTACCAGGGCGCGCTCCTGCTCCTCGGTCCAACCGGCGGGGACAGCGAAATACACGCCGTCGGTATCGGCCTCGATCAGCGCCATGCCGTGCTGCCGCAGCGCATCGAGGACCTGTGTGAGAATGGCGCGCCCGCGCCGCGTCACCTCGTCAGCGGCGCGGCTATCGGCGAAGAGCGCCATCGAGCCGGCTCCCATGTAGCCGTAGGCGGCATTGATAAGGATCTTCATCGCGGCCTGCGTCGCGTCGTGATGGTTGGCCTCTATGGAGCCTGGCCGGGCCGTGCGCGCCGCGACTTTGTGAGCGAGGCGCAGATCGGTCAGGCGGCCCAGGATGCTCAGCAGGACGCCGAGGCGATCACGGGCGGGACCAATCTGGAAGGTGCACATGAGCGAGGGGTACAGTGAAGCGACATCTGCCTTGACCACGCGCTCGGCGACGCCCGTGGCGAAGAGATGCACCGCTCCGCCTTCGTGCATCGCGGCCTCACCCTGCTGATTCCCCTGCCGGGGCAGGGCGACTCCAGCGCGCAGGTAGGCGCGCACGAGCATGGGTTCGAGAATGCCCATTGCCGGGCCGGCCGAGGCCAGGCGCTCGTAGCGGCGCGGAGCCATGCTTGCCAGCGCGAAGGGGGCGCCCAGCAGGCGGCGCGAGAGACCATCCACTTCGGCCACGTCGTCCAGAGCGTAGCGGCGCACCGTGGCAGGATCGCGCCGGTAGGTGTCGAAGATGGCCGCACCTTCCAGGTAGACGCGATCAGCAGAGGCGATGCCGAAGTAACGCGCCACGTCCTTGAGGCTGTAGCTGGGCATGTCGCGCATGACGAAATCATGGCGGCGCACAGCATCGAGCGTATCGATCAACTCGCGCCCGGCGACGCTGTAGCGCGTGCGCCGGCGTGCATCAGGTCCGATAGCCAGCGTTTCCTGAAGGCGCTCCAGCACTGCTGCTCTCCCGCCTGGCAACTGACGGCCCAGGGCCAGCGGCACGCCCAGCACGCGGGCGCGCTGCTCCAGAAAAGGCAGGTCGAAGCCAAAGAGGTTGTGATTCTCGATCACGTCCGGGTCGCGTTCGCGGATCAGGTCGCAAAGCGCGCCGATCAGGCGAGCCTCGTCCTCTGGCGTAGAAGCTTCGAGCGTGGTAGCGAGGCCGCGATTATCGCGTATCGCAATAAGGAAGATGCGCCCCCGGTGCGGATCGAGGGCCGTTGTCTCCAGGTCGAATTGCAGGCGGTGCAGGTCCTCGTAGTTCAGGCCGCGAAAATAGACGCGCCCGCTGTACATCAGATATTGTTCGACGGGGCCGACGCGGTAATAGCTATCTTCCAGTTCGTTCAGGCTTTTGATGGGGCGATCAAGTCGGCGCGCAGCTCCGCTCACGATGGCGCGTTCGAGCGTGCGCCAGTCGCGCGCGGCGATCAAATAGCGGTAGGCATCGCTCGGGCCGTCCAACTCGCGATACCAGATGGTGGCCCCGTTGCTGTGACCACTGCCGGGAACAGCGTTTACGAGCCTGTCCGCTCCCGGGTACTTCCGACCCGCCTGACTGACCCGTAGGGTAGACGCGGCAGCAACGTTGTCAGGCGGAGTACGGAAGGACGTGAGGTCGTCGAGCGTGCTGGCGAAAAGCCAGGGATAGAAGCGCGCCTCCGTGCGGGTGACGTGCTCGCCCTCGCGCTGCCAGATAATGGCCTGGCCGTCGCGCTGCGCCCAGACGGAGACGATCCCCGGCGTGGGATCCCAGCCGAAGAGGTATTCGTTCTCCCTTTCGAGGGGAGCAGAATTTATGGATGAGATCATAATGCTTCCAATACCAGAAGAAAGGTATCCGGTTCCCGGCGTAGTTGTTTGCTCGCGCCTGCGGCGCTCGCTTTATGTATGTGGTTGTATGAAAAATGCGCGGCGCGCCTTTTTCATACAACCACATACAACGCTGTGCAGCGGGGCTGCACGGACGAAAACGTATGTTCTAAGCATACCATGTGAACATGGGGAAGGCAATTGTGTTACTGCGTCATGATCTCGAAGGTGGCGCTCTCGATATGCGCGCCCGGCTGCGCGACGAGTATGCGCACCTGCCAGGGTCCGCTCATCGAGAACTGCACATGCGCGAGGTAGAGGCCGTTGTTCTGGACGATGGCGCTGGTCTGATCGGTGCCCATGTCCATCGTCGTCATCGTGCTCTCAACCGTCACGCGCGCATTGGTAACGAGCTGCTGTGAAGCGCTGCTCACCACCTGGATCGAGAGGGAAGCGGGCCGCGTGATCGGGGGTGGATTGGGATCGACGCGTATGGTGAGTTGATAGGGGCCGGCCTGCGCCGTCTGCACTGCGGCTGTGGGCTGATGTGGCAGAACCTCGGTCAGCGATGTTCCTAGCCAGGCCATGAAGATAAGAAAACCGATGCCCAGGACGATAATCACCAGCCGGCGTCTCATGCGTTGCTCTTGGGGACCTTGACGTAGATCTCACCGTTGACTATTTTCGTTTCCATGCGTGGTAATGGCGTCATGTACTTTAAGTGACCCGCGGCATTGACAGGTTTTCCGTATTGATCGAACAGGCCGCCATGACAGGGACAGAGGAATTGTCGATTCTTCTGCCACTGCACGAGGCAGCCCATGTGCGTGCAGGCGGCGGAGAGCGCGATGACTTGATCTTCTTCCTCTTCCTCCTCCCATGCGCCGCCCTTAGGGATATGTACGACGAAGCCCGCTACTGTATCCGTCGCAAAGCGTAGCACACCATCGCCCAGTTGCGCAAGGGTGCCCACATAGTTCCAGGCCGTAGCGATGTTGTTCGGCACGAGCGGTACTGTCGCATCCGGTGTGCCCGTGTATTGCGTTGTAGCCGCTGTACCGCTTTTGCTCCCTTGTGACTGCTCGATGACGGAGCCGATGCCGACGCCAGCGGCGAGCGACGCGGCTGCGACTGCGCCCCCGGTAAGCAGGGAGCGGCGCGAAACAAACCGCACGCGCTCTGGCTTCGCCGCCCGGGGAGGCGCCTCCGGCGGCTGGGGCTGTGCCCGGGGCGCCTCCTGTCGCGGAACTTCCTGAGGCTCGGGGGGAGTGGGCGCTGGCGTTCGTTCCGCGCTCTTGTTAGCAATCGGTATCTTCAGCGTGTCTTCTTCAGTATCGTCTTCCACATGCTCCTGATCCATTGCCAGCAGGCGAGCACGCAGGCTCTCAACAAATTCTGGACGTGGCGTCGCGGCTTCCGGTGCAGCAGAGCGAAAAAGCGCAGCCATACGGTAGATGCGAGCCTGTTCTGGTGTCAGGCCCTTTGGAGGGTGGGCGACATGGCCGGCCTGAAGCTCTTCGATATAGCGCTCCAGGTCCAGATAATCTTCAAATCTCTCCTGATCTCCATCTGGCATGGTTTCTCTCCCCGACATAATGGCGTTCCACTCTACACTTTTCCCGATACTGTGGTATCGAGGTCGGCGGCCCGTTTGAGCGCGCGAAACTGCAAAACTTTCACATTCGCCTCCGTCAATCCCATACGTGAGGCTGTCTCTTTAATCGAGAGATTGAGCAGAAAACGACAGGTTAGCACCTCCCGGTAATGTTCGGGCAGAAGCGCTAAGATCCGTTGTACGCGCTCTGCTGGCGTTGCATCCGCGACAACTGGCTCCTCCGCTGCCGGGCCTTCCCAGCCGGCGTCGAGCAATTCCTCCAGGGAGCTGACGGAGGCTCGATAGTAGGCGCGCCAGTAGTCGGCGATTGTCGTTTGCGCGATCTTGAAGATCCATTTCTGAATGCTCTGCGGGTCGCGCTGGTGATCGATGCTGCGTACCGCCTTGATAAATATCTGTGAGGTCAGGTCCTCCGCTTCTTGCTGGTTGCCAACCTGACTGTAGGCATAACGGTATATCAGGCGGTGAGTTTCCTCATAGAACGTCTGAAATTTTTGCACGTCCTGGCCTCCAGGCCGATTTGCTCCCCGCCGATCCGTCACCGGTGGCCCACTCTCGTCTGCTGCGTGTGCGTTCACGTATGGCCCGTGCGGTATGTTCACAAAACCCCCTGCCTGACCATGCTCCAATATATATTGGTCGTTTCACCAACCCGGCTATCGATACACCGGGGCGGGCAATTATTATTACGTGCCGGGGTTACATTTGTTCGCATGCATGTGACGAGGGCATAAAAGAAGGGTGGGTCGCGCTTTCACACCCCTGCAAGAAACCAGGAAGGTCTGCCTTTGCAGGGGCGAAGCACAACCCACCCCCGGATGACGTTTTGATGATTTTTAACTTTTCATCCGAAAAGCTGCGAACGCAACGATTTTCGAATTCCAAAGTTAAGCTCATCAAAATGCCAGGAACCGCAAATCTGTGACTGTATTTATAGTATACACCATCCCCCCGCACCTTTCAAGGTGAGCCTCTGATCCGGCAGGGCTATTTAATGCTCCCCGCCCCCCGCCCGAAAGGAAGAGTCTGGGCGGGGACACCCCGCGCCCCGCAAGGGGGCTGCCGCCCCCTTGACCCCCGCTTCTGGCGAACATTAAATAGCCCTGCTGATCCGGGTGCCCATCGGTTTTTCGCTCCTTGCCATCTTCGGTGGCTCTCACTCTCTGTGCGAAGCGCCTGCGGCGCTGAGCAGTTATCCGAGGGCGAAGGAACCATACCAGGAGCGAATCAGGAATCGGGGGATAAGGCGAAGAAGCGCTCGACATCGCGCAGGCTGGACGTGCGGCGCGCGGGTGGCAGAGCGTCGAGGACGAGCCTGCCGTAGCCCTTCGTGTGCAGGCGCGTATCAAGAATAGCCATCACGCCGCGATCATCGCGCGTGCGCAGCAGGCGGCCAAGCCCCTGCTTGAGTCGCAGTACGGCCTGGGGCAAGACGTAGGCGCCGAACCAGTTCTCACCCGCCGCCTTCATCTGCGCCACCCGCGCCTCGTGTACCGGATCGTCCGGCGGATCGAAAGGCAGCTTGTCGATCACGACCAGCGAGAGAGCGTCGCCGGGGATATCTACGCCCTCCCAGAAGCTCTTCAACCCGAAGAGTACGGCTCCCTCCTCTTCGCGGAAGCGGCGCGTCAGCTCAAGGCGCGTCATGGTGCCCTGCTTGAGAAGCGGGAACGAGAGATGCGGTTCCATCAATTCATAGGCGCGCTCTAACAGGCGTTTGCTGGAGAAGAGCAGGAAGGCGCGCCCGCGCGAGAGCCTGACCAGGCGGTACATCTCGCGCGCTATTGCTTTCATATAGTCTTCAACGTCAGAGCCGGAGCCATAGGCGGGCGCGGGGAGGTCGCGCGGGAGGTAGAGCAGGGCGTTGCTCTCGTAGTCGAAGGCCAGCGGTAGAATGCGCTCCAGCACGTCGGGCCGCTGCTCGAAATCGAGTCCGACGCGGCGGCGGAAATAGGAGAAGTTCGGCCCTTTCTCATTCGGCTGCTGCGGGTTGGGGCCGATGGTCGCCAGGGTGGCGGAGGTGCAGATGACGTTGCATTTGTCGAAAAGTCGCTCTTTGAGCCAGCCAGTAACGTCGAGCGGCGCCGCCGACGCCTGGATGGTGAAGCCGCCCCGCGCGCCCGCGCCCTCAATGCGTTCTACGTAGTAGACAAATTTATTGTGGTCGGCGGCGGAGAAGACGAGCCGCATCTCCTCGGCAAGATTCTGCGTGCGCTTGAGCAGCTTATCGTAAAGCTGGCCCTCCTTCTCTGGCAGGTCCCGGGGGCGCTGCTTGCGCAGTGAGTCCGCCAGATCGGCGATGACGCTCGCCAGGTGCAGGCCGTCTTCCAGCGGCTCCTCCAGGTTCACGCGGCCCTTGAAGCCCCGATTGACGATCATTTCGAGCTGTACCCAGAGCTTCTGTGAGAGCCTGGCAGCTTCATCTTGCAGGCTGAGCTGGCTGTGGTCCTTGAGCATGCGCTGGGCGAGTAGCGTCTGGATGCGCGCCGGGCTGATGGTGATGGTAAACGAACGCGTGGCCTCTTCTTCCAGATGATGCGCTTCGTCGAGAATAATCACGTCGCGCTCAGGGAGCAGGAAGCCGCCGATAGCCGCATCCAGCAGCAGCAGCGTGTGGTTGACGACGATCACCTGTGCCATTTCCGCGCGCTCGCGCATGCGGCGGACGTAGCAATCCACGAAAAAGCCGCACTTGCTCCATGCGCACTGGTCGCTATCGGTGGCGACGCGGCTGCGCATATCGGCGGAGATCTGGAAGTCGAGCGTTTCAAAGTCGCCGCTGAATTGATCGTCGCCGTTCACTACGGCGAGCAAGCGCTGAAGCTCGGGATTGCGCGTGAGGTGCTGCCAGCCGACGCGCTGATCCTCCAGACGATCAAGGCAGAGATAGTTGTTGACGCCCTTGACCAGCGCGGCCTCGAAATTCTTGACATGCTGCTGCACGAAGGGAATGTCTTTGTAGAAAAGCTGCTCCTGCAATGCCTTGTTGGCCGTGCTGACAATGGCGACTTTGCCGGAGCGCACTACCGGGACGAGGTAAGCCAGGCTTTTTCCTGTGCCGGTCCCGGCTTCCACGATGGCTGGAACGTTCTGGGTAAGCGAACGGGCGACGAGCATAGCCATTTCAATCTGCGCGGGTCGCTCTTCGTAGCCGGGAAGACTACGCGAGAGGATGCCGCCCTGGCGCAGATCGGCGGCGACGATGCTTTGCAGGCGCGCGCCGTCTGTCGATGCCTCCACGCTGGAAAGCTGCGCGGGGGGAGCGACCTCGTTGCGCTTGCCATTATTGCTGCCGGCCTCATCACCTCTGACCGGCCCTGAAAATGGGACGATATTTCCTTTTTTGGATACCGGCCCCGGCTCCCTGCCTCTGGGAATTGCCGGCGCGGGAAAGGAGATCAGCCGTCCCTTTGCCGGCTCCAGGTTCTGCTCCTGGCCCTCGGAAGTCGCGGCAACTGACGCCGCTCGCTCGGCTGACCGGCTGCCATTAGATGATATTGCGTGCCTGTCGGTACTGATCGGAAGGCCCATGAGCGCGCGCAGGTATTGCTCGGCGAAGGCGAGTGCGTGGGGAAAGCGCTCCTCCGGGCTGCGTGCCAGCGCGCGAACGATCACCTGCTCCACCGCTGGCGAAATAGCATCGTTGAGGCTGCGCGGTGCCCGGAATGGTCCCTCTTCCTGCTGCCGGAGCAGCCCTTCGCGTTCCGTGGCGGCGTAGGGACGCTGCCCGCAGAGCCACTCGTAGGCCATAACGGCCAGGGAATATTGGTCGCTGGCGGGGCACGGCTGGCCGCGCAGGTGTTCGGGCGCCATGTAGGGCACGGCGAGCGTTTCTTCGTCGAGCGCAACGCCAGCGCCGGGCAGCGAAAGCGCGAACTCGGTGAGCAAAATATCGTTGTGCGCGCCTGCCAGCAGGTTGCCGGGGTGAAGGTTGCCGTGCAGCGCGTTGCTGGCGTGGGCGTAGCTGAGCGCGTCGGCAATGGGCGTGAGCAAAGACTTGACCTGATCGGGCGCGATGCGCTCGCCCGGCTGTATACGCTGGCGCAGCGTTTCGCCTGCGGCATACTCCATCACCAGGTAGCCATAGTCGCCGTCGAAGCCAGCATCCAGCGTGTGGACGATATTGCGGTGCACGAGCTTTTTAAGCTGTCTGGCGCGCGATAGAAAGGCTTCTCTGGCCTCGGCGGTAGTGAGCGCTATATTCAGCCTCTTGATGAAAAGTTCCTGGTTGCGCCGCTTCCCCCGGTAAAGGGTGCTTGTAGCGCTCTCGTGTAACAATGCGGTGACGGAATATGGGCCGATCTGCCTCAGCTCTACCTCTGCCATATCTTTCACTTTCCCCCTGCTGGAACACTTGTTTCGCATGTGCAGTATAGCACAGCGCGGCCCCGGGAACAATGCATTATCCATGTGGGGTGCGCGTCTCTTTTTTTGGCCTCGCCGCATCTTTCTCCGGACACCTCAGCGCCTGCGGCGCTTCGCACAGGAAGAACGGAGGGCAGGCGGTGTCCTGCGGACACCGCCTGCCCTCCGTTCTTCTTGTGCGTTACCAGAGGTGGCGACGAGTGCGAAAGGTGACGCGTATCTTCCATCTGGGACCGGGTGCAGCAACTGTTAAATCATTGCGCGCCTGGAGCGCGCAACATGGCCCAGACGTGCACGTTGCTGCGCGGCATCTTTCCCTCGCGCATCACTTTGAAGCCGTGGCGCTGATAGAAAGGTACATTCACCTCTTTCTCGGTTTCGAGGTAGCAGGATGTACCCTCGGCGTCGGCGCGTGTCAGGATAGGCTGCATCAACTGGCTGCCGACGCCACGGCGCTGGCATGGCGGATCAACACCCAGAACCCATAAGTACCAGTGCCGCACAGGAGCAACGCTGCGGTGCATGGCGCCGGTGTAGTTTTCCATAAGGAGGGCGCGGCCCAGATCCCAGGGCAGGAGTCGTAGTGGCAGAGCGCTGAGGCCGAGACCTATGATGCGGGCAGTGGTGGGAATGGCATTTTCAGGTGGTAGCCAGCAGGCGACACCCTGTACATCTGGCGTCGTAAAGATCTCGCCGTAGCGCAGGCAGTAGCGCACCGCCGTACCAAAAAATGAGGGCAGCAGGCGAGCACGCCTGGTGTCGTCAGGGATGACGTACTGCGTCAGGGGATCATCATAAAAGGCCCTGCCCAGTACTTCCGATGCCTGCCTGTATTGCTGCGCTGCCAGGCGCACTACCTCCGTTGATTGAGCCATCTCGGATCCCCCTTATCTCGCGTTTCTCCCTGCGAAACGCACCATCGCCCCTGTTCACGGGAAGCACTTTTTTTGACTTCCCCTACCGGGCCTTCCTACTTGACAGCGCATCCCCTCCAGGGTATATTAGTGTATATGGTACACTAACCCGTATGATGGAGAGATGGGGCGACGCGTAGATATAGTATAGACTTTTCATCTGCGGTC
>DATGLE010000107.1:0-29825 GCA_035294325.1 Ktedonobacteraceae bacterium
ACAGCCAGCAAACGCCCGGGCTGTTCCGTCCTCAGCATTTCCTGCATGCTGCCCAGCAATTCGTCGATCAGCGCGCCGCGCCCGAAGAAATCGGCGGCGTCGGCGCCGGTGAAGGGGCGCAGCCCCTTGTAGGGATTGCGTGGCTCGCCCTGGAGCGTCGGTGCAAGCGAGAGCGAATGCAGCGAGTCCATTGTATCTTCGCCGAGACAGTCAGCAACTTCATCGAGGGCGATCTGATAGCGTGTACCGCGCGCATCGATGACCTCAATCGGCATCGTTGTGCCCCAGGCATCGAGCAGCCTGGTAGCAATATCGTCTCCCGCCATCCAGATAAACACGACGCGACGCCGGTATATGGCTGCGATGCGTATGTGCTCCCTGATGCGGCGTGAGGCGCGCGACTGAGGAGTGATGACGACCAGGGCGAGCGCGGCGGCGCGGATAGCCTGGCGCACGACGTTTTCCTGATCGAGTTCCTGCGCTTCGTCCGCGAAGGCGTCATTGGTGAGCAGAATGCCGCGCCTGCCCAGATCAGCTTTGAGCTTCGCGGCGAAGGCGGCGTCGGCTGAGGCTGCGGAGAGGAAGATCCGGCGCTGCGTCCGTGTGCCGGAGCTAACCTGCTCGGATGAGACGGACGACGCCGGGCGCTGAATGGCTCTGATCGGGATTGTAACCTGCGTATCGTCAGGCTCCGGCTCTTTACACGCCTGTTCGAGCGCTCGCGCAAAGTTTTGCACGCTGGCGAAGCGCTGCCGGGGATCTTTTGCCAGCGCCTTGAGCACCACCGCTTCTACCTCCGCCGGCAGTTCCGGCGAGAGTTCGCGCAGGGGCGGAGGCGCGCTATTCAGGTGCTTATGCACAATCTCCCAGGGATTGCCGTCGAAGGGGCGCACGCCGCAAAGCCATTCGTAGGCTACCACGCCGAGCGCGTACTGGTCGCTGGCGAACGAGGGCTTGCCGCGCAATTGCTCCGGGGCTGTGTATGGCAGGGTGCCCGCCATTTGCTGCGTGCTGAGCATGTCGGGCGAAGGAGCAAGCAGAGCCAGTCCGAAATCGCTGAGGAGAACGTGCTGCTCAGCATCGATCAGAATGTTCTCCGGTTTGACATCGCGGTGAATGATATGGTGATTATGCGCGTATTGCAGGGCCGCGCTGACCTGGTTAATGTAGGATACTGTCGTGGCGAGGGAGAGACGCGAACCCTGGGGATGGCGCTGCCGCGCCGTTCCTCCGGTGGCGTACTCCATAACCAGGAAGGGTGTGCCCCGGCTCTGGTCAATGCCAAAATCGAGTACGCGCACAATGTTGGGGTGTTTCAAGTTTACCAGCATCTGGGCTTCGCTCAGGAAGCGCTGCGCCTCCTTGCGTGAGAGCGAAATGCGCAGTACCTTGAGGGCTGCACGGCTTCTCAGGTAGCGATGCTCGCCAAGATAGACCTCTGCAAACCCGCCCTGCCCCAGAAAGCGGACGAGACGGTAGTTGCCCAGAAGTTGCCCGCTGCGATCAGGCATATGTGTGCTCCTTGCAGTAGCGTAGGAGGTGTGAGGTTACAGGTTTTGTATGGTAGCGATGACTATCGATGGCCTATATAAGGGAGAAACGCATTTCCTCTGGGAAAAACAAATGCAACTCGCCGGGACTTTATATGATAAACGTGGGCAAAGGGTAGAATTTGTCGTCGTGCAGGAGAATGCTGCGATGCCAAAAGATGATGCTCACTCTTGCGTTTATGTGTTGCTACATAGCATAATTTATGAAAAAAACGATATGCAGGTGCTTGCGCTCCTGAAGCACTCGCCTGATAAATTATGGTTGTAGCAAATGCGTGAAGCGCATTTGCTACAACCATAATTTATACCCCTGGCGCGGCGGAGCCGCGCGAATCCCAGCAAGAATACTGAGAAGCAGACATACTCTTAAGAATATGCCTGATTGCCAGCACCGCCACCTGCTCGCGCCGCAGGCGCTCGCCGGATCTCAGGGATGGTGTGGGCACATGCGCAGCGCGCATGTGCCCACACCATCCCTGAGATCCCTGGCGCGGCTGCGCCGCGCCAATGCTCGGCGAGCGCACTGAGCACCGGACACTTTCTAAAGAAAAGAAAGAAGAGAGGCGAAACAAGGCTTTTAGCCATATTTATTGGCAATTCCAATGATTACACGATGTATGCTGCGCAACTTATGGGTTTGCTGTTCTCCAAAGCGGCTCAAATGAATCTCTCCACCGGCGCAGCGGAATGACTGGCTACTCCCATTTAAGTAAGTAATCGTCATATCATCGTAAGCTGAAAATCTGCCCCCCGGTTGCAGGCTCATAGAATGAATTTGTGCGTAGGGAATATGGTACTTATGTCCATTTGCGTCTTTAAAGCTCAATGCAGGATCTATGATGACTCCGTTGATCCACTCGTTCTCTACAGTCAGAATGCGATCCCAGGTCGGCAGCCTGTGGAGCGCCTGTTGTATCCAGGGTGGTGAAGATCTTGCGTATGTTGGGTTGCTGTACTTCTCAAAAAAGGCTGGCAACTGGGAGATGTGCATGATTCCGGCATCAAAGTTATAAATGGCCCTGATATCAGTCTTTTCGGCGAACCCCAGCGTGGGATAGATGGGGAGGTCTGCCAGGCGCGGCTCGATTCTATAAAGGTACCGTTTAAGATCATCGATGTAGCGTTGGGTTTTTATGATTGGATTGGGCATCTCTCTTGGTGAGGCCCCTGGCTTCTCCTGGATCATTTTTGTATAGTCATATCCGTCGAAGACTGCTGTAGGCACTTGCTTCTTGAATATGAACCAACCCCTGTTAACATAGATGGTGCGATATCTGGCCGGGTAGTAAACCCTCCCTCTGTAGTTTTTAATCTCGACGCAATACAATGTTCCCCGTGTGTAAACGAGGAAATCCGTCTCCAGAAAGTATCCGCGTTTTCTGGGATCAGGGTGAGGGATAATCGGGTTACGTATGTAGCATCCATTTTGTCCATCATCGATGATATATTCTGCGTAATCTTCTCCCCACATTCCGCCCCTGGTCTGCCCATCCAGTTCAAAGTTCGATCTGGCTTCAAAGGCTCTAATCAGGCGACTCATCATGGACATTGCTATTTCCCCCTATCTGTTGTACAGGTACTATCGTTTTGCGTGGCGGCGAAAAAAGCATTCGAGAGATGCGTTTCTGGTAATATTGGCATTGCCATTGATAGGAACAATAGGGATAGTTTCTGCCAGTCAGTATAACATAAGATTGCTACAAAGTAGTATTCTGTGCTACATTGTGAGACATTCGGGTATAAAAACGGCGCAAACTTGCTTTGTGTGCTCTTTTTCGTTGCACTCGGCAGTCGCTTGACCATTTACCAGGTTTGCTTATATGCTGTTATTGTCGTGATTCGAAGCCTGGCTGGATGTCATAGAACAGGTCGAGAAAGGTCATCAGTGATTACATGCCTGGATATATTCTTCTTGAAGGCGGCGCCGAGTTCGGCGGGCAGATGGCCGCGCCCGACCTGCGCGCGATGGAACTTGCCGGCGGCCCCGCCGCGCCGATCCGCATTATTCCTACGGCGGCGGCGCCCGATAACAATCACCAGCGCGCGGGCAATAACGGCGTCAGGTGGTTTCGCAGCCTGGGAGCCAGCAACGTCGCGTCCCTCCCGCTCATCGACAAAGCCTCCGCCAACGATCCCGCGATTGCGGACGCGATCAGCCACGCGCGGCTGGTCTACCTGCTCGGCGGCTTCACCGGCTATCTCGGCGAGACGCTGGCGGGCAGCGCGAGCTGGCGCGCCATGCTCACGGCCTACGAGGCGGGCGCGGTCATCGCTGGCAGCAGCGCCGGAGCGATGGTATTGTGCGCGCGCTATTTTGATCCGAGCCGGGGGCGCGCCGTTGAGGGACTGGGGCTTGTGCCGAATACCTGCGTCCTGCCTCACCACAACACCTTCGGCAAGGGCTGGGCGCGGCAACTGGCCGAACTGCTGCCCGGCGTCGTCCTGCTCGGTATCGATGAACGGACGGGCATGCTCGACGATGGCCCGGGCGGCAAGAAGACCGGCTGGCGCGTCTATGGACAGGGTGCCGTAACGATCTACCGCAATGGTGTGCCGACTGTGTATAAAGCGAATGAGTCTTTTAACGATGACTTCGCAGAGCGTGCCTGATTGGAGACAACAAATGAGAGCGCTTCTGTGAAAGGATTATGGCACCATCCTGATTTTCTCAAGCTGTGGGCCGGGCAGAGCATTTCCCTCTTTGGCACGCAGATCTCTCTGCTGGCGATCCCCCTCGCCGCTGTGCTGACGCTGAAAGCCACCCCGTTCCAGATGGGCCTGCTGACGGCGGCGGGATCGGCGCCCGCGCTGCTTTCTTTAACAGCGTGCTCGAAGCCGTCTTCATCCTTTACCTGACGCGACAGGTCGGCATCTCTCCCGCGCTGCTCGGCGTGATCTTTGCCATTAGCAGCGTTGGTTTTGTTGCCGGCGCTCTGCTGGCCGCCAGGCTCACGCGCTGGCCTGGAGTCGGTCTCAAGCTGCTCCTCGCGCCGCTGGTGCCTGGCGCATCTGATTTACTCATTCCCCTGGTCGGGCTGGTGCCGTTCCTGGCTTTTCCGCTGGTGGGCCTGGCGCAGTTCGTCTTCGGGCTGGCGCGGCCAGTCTGGCGTATCAACCAGATCAGCCTGCGTCAGACCATCACGCCCGAGAATCTGCTGGGCAGGATGAACGCGAGCATCTCGTTCATCGTGTACGGTCTGCCCACTCTCGGCGGGCTGCTTGGAGGCGTACTCGGTCAGCGCGTTGGCTTGCAGGCAACGCTCGTCATCGCCGCCATTGGCGAGATCCTGGCCTGCCTCTGGCTCTTCTTCTCTCCGGTCAGGCGATTGAAGGAGCAAAGCGCGGCATAGCTGGCGATCCATGCTTCAGGGAGTTCCCACTGTCTGTTTCATCTGCAAGTTGATGGCGCGCCGGTATATGATGGCAAGAACAACAATGCCGATGATGCCGAGGATGAGCGCGATCAGTGGGATAGGCAAGCCCGGCGGAATGACAAAGTATATAGTCTCCGGCAGGCCATCCCAGAGAGCATGCAGCACAGAGACAAAGAGGTACGCCCCGATTACCGGACCGTTGATGCGGAAGCGGTGCGGCTCGCTCTGGCGGAAGAGAGCCGCGCCTATGATGGCGGTCCAGACGCCGTGACCGAACGGCGCGAGCAGGCCGCGCAGAATCGTCGAAAAGATCGAGGCCCCCACGAGGCCATGACTGACCAGGAAGGTCGTAAAGGCATAGCCGGTGCTTTCGAGGGCCGCGAAGCCCATGCCCACGGCTCCTCCCAGCAGCAAGCCATCCATCTCCGAGGTGTGATTCAGGCGCCGCGCGACCAGTATAACCGCCAGGGCCTTGCATCCCTCTTCAATTAGCCCGACGGCCAGAGCGCTGCCCAGTGAGAGGCCGCGAAGGGGGTTTGTTGGCGAAGGAATGAGCAGGGATTCCAGGATCGAGGCTCCCAGCACTCCCAGGACGCCGCCAATACAGAAGCTCGATGCCATCCTCGCCGGCGAAAGCATGCTTAAATGCTGGTGGTCGTACAGGAAGGCTACAAATGCCACCGGTACGAGAAAATTACCGATGAGGATCACAGTCGGGTACAGGTTGGGGTTGCCAGTGAAGAACATCACAACGGTTGTAGCGATAAAGAGGACCAGCCCGATGAGCAGAACGCGCAGCCAGCTTCGTCCTACGCGCCGGTGCTGCGGAACCGGTTGCGGCTGAGGGTTTTGAAACATATATCTCTCCATGTTGCCTGGAATATAAGTGCTCTGCTTTCTGAAGCGTACATGAAGCGGCAAAAGTTTCGGACGAGATTGTTGCTGGCCTGCTTCTCGCCCGCAGTGCCCTCTAAAGCTTGAAGCGTGCGCTGGCTGCGCGCATGAACTGTAATCCCTGCCGCGCCAGTTGCTCCGAGGTGGCGTTCAGCGGACGCCAGATGCAGGTTGCCGCCGCGAGGTCTTCGTTGGGTACCACGAACGACTCCAGCACGAGCGGCCCGGTATAGTGCGCTTCCGCCAGTCCTTGAAATACCTCATCCCAGTTGATCGTGCCGCTGCCTACCAGCCCGCGATGACTCTCGCTGATATGGACGTAACCGAGCACATCGGCGGCCTCGACCAGTGGTCTGCGGAATCCCTCCTCCTCGATGTTCATATGATAAGTGTCGGCGTGCAGTGTGAGATTGTCCGCCCCGATAGCCTTGATCGTCCTGCGGGCATCGGCGAGCGTGTTGTACATATAGGTTTCGTAGCGATTCAGCACTTCCAGGCCGAGCGAGATGCCGCGTTTCTTTGCCTCTACCGCTACTTCCCCCAGCGTATCGATCACTACCTGGCGCTCGTCTGCTGTCGGCGGCTTGCCGCTCAGCCTGCCTACCTCGAAGCCGAGCGGACCGCAGAGATATGTTCCCCCCACCGCTTCGAGTTTATCGAGAGCCGCGAGCAGGTAGCGCTTCGCTTGCTGCGGCTGCTCTGGCATATGTGCACCCTTTGGCAGCGCAATCGAAGCCGTCGCGCTGATGCCGGCGGCCCTCAGTTCTTTCTTATGAGCAGCCGCATCGAATTCATGCGGTCTGAGAAGCGCAATCTCGATGAGGTCGAATCCTGCATCCGCTGCTGCATGGATAGCTCTATTCCCCTTCTCGGTTGTCCACTCGTCGATCCATAGGAAAGCATGAGCACCATAGCCGGGCATAAAATAAGCTCCTTTCTCAACCAGAAAACCCTGTTCATCGGGATTGTTGAAGCTTGCCAGTTCCCCCTTGACAATAACTTGTATGATATGTTACATCTTAACATAAGGAGCGGAGAAATAAAAGATCGCAGCGTAGGAATATAACCTCGCTGCGGGGGGAGTGCCAGTATGGCAAGCGACGAATCGGTATTCTCGGTTACATCTATCGACGTGCCGGCAGGCGAGGATCATGCGCAGCCGGCCTTGCCCGTTGCAGGCATGTCCGCCGGGGTAGCATATCGTCGTGTAGCCAGTGGTCGCCTTCATCTTCCCGTCGTCGAGCAGATTGCCGAAAGTATTATCAGCGGGCAACTGGCGCCGGGGAGTGAGCTGCCATCCGAACAGGAACTCGGTCAGAGCTTTGGCGTCAGCCGGACGGTTATTCGCGCCGCGCTCGCTCTGCTCGAAACGCTGGGCCTGGTCGATATCTCTCATGGCAAGCGCAGCACCGTGCGGGCCGAGGCGGAATGGGATTTTCTCAATCCGGGCGTATTGGAGATCCATATACGCGTGGGGCGCTTGATGCCGCTTATCGATGATATTTTTTACACGCGCCTGGTACTTGAGGTGGCTGCCGTTGAAGAAGCCGCCAAAAAAGCCTCGCCGGAGGCGCTCAGGGCGCTCAAGGAGGTATGTGCAGCAATGGACCAGTTAATCGACATCCCTCCTGATAAATTTGTCCCCAGGACATTTCATAGCGGAGATACCCGCTTTCACCAGCTCCTGGCCGATGCATCGGGCAGTCGCGTCCTGCGTCGCACATTGCTCAATCTATCGCAGGTCATTCAGAAACTGGCGGAACTGCGCCCCCTGCGCAGCGAGGAAGTCGAGATTGCCGTAACCGCGCATCGTCGCATCTATGAATGTGTAAGCGTGGGTGATGCTGCTGGTGCGGCTCAGATCATGCGAGAGCATATCCGCTGGGCCTGGGAGCGCTGGCACCGATAATAGATGCATCTGTCCCTTTTCTAAAGGGATTAGAAAGAGGGTAACAACCATGCAGTTAAAGGGGAAGGTCGTCATCGTCACTGGAGGAGCGCAGGGCATTGGCCGTGTCTACGCCGAACGGATAGCCGACGAGGGAGGCGCCGTCGTCATTGCCGACGTGGTTGACCCTCGTCCTGCTGTCGAGGCCATTCAGCGGAAGGGCGGCACGGCGCTGGGATTAGAGACGGATGTCACCAGCGAGTCCTCGACGCAGCAGATGGCCTCCCAGGCACTGGAGCGCTTCGGGCGCATCGATGGCCTGGTCAACAATGCCGGTATTTACGCTTCCCTGACGCTGAAACCGTTTGAAGAGATATCTTACGAAGAGTGGAACAGAGTGCTCTCGGTGAATGTCAGTGGCCTCTTCCTCTGTTCGCGGGCCGTCGTGCCCTGCATGCGCAAACAGGGCGGCGGGCGCATTATCAATATTTCTTCCGGCACACCCTTTAAGGGCACCCCACTCCTGCTCCATTACGTTACCAGCAAAGGGGCTGTCATCGCCTTCACCCGTGCTCTGGCGAAGGAACTCGGGGATGCGAATATCCTGGTCAATGCTGTGGCGCCCGGATTTACCCTGAGCGATACCGTGCAGAAGAACGAACAACAGATGCGCCTCTTCCGC
Source organism: Ktedonobacteraceae bacterium (assembly GCA_035294325.1). Taxonomy (GTDB): domain Bacteria; phylum Chloroflexota; class Ktedonobacteria; order Ktedonobacterales; family Ktedonobacteraceae; genus DATGLE01. The sequence goes on from DATGLE010000107.1 coordinate 8,389, forward strand.
GAGGTCTCCGTATCGGCCAGGACGCTCAAGCGCGATCAGCGCCCCGAAGATATCGCCGGTACGGTGGTGTTCCTGTTGAGCGACGACAGCGCCTTTATCACCGGGCAGACCATCGTCGTCGATGGCGGAGCCTACTTCCATTAGTAGATAGCATGCCAGGCTTCGTCGCATAGCTACGTGATGTATCGCGCCTTCGGGCGCCCTGCAAGCCGGCGAGCGCGATCAATCGCGCAGTCATGCAGGAGAGAGATTACCGTCTTTGATCGTTAAAAATCAAAATTGCGCAGCTACGCAGATATAGTGTTCTGGAAAGAGCATGACATGTCAACCGAGTCACCAGGGAATTTTCATCCCCACGAGCCTGCCGAGCGCCATACGACGAGCGATTACCTGGCAAACTTTTTGCGCGTGCAGGGGGTGCAGCGCGTCTTCGGGGTGCCAGGCGAGGAGGCGAATCTGCTCATCGATGCCCTGACGCGCCACGGCATGCGGTTCATTCATGTGAATCATGAGGTGACGGCCGGCTATGCGGCAGAGGCGAGCGGGCATATCTCTGGTATCCCCGGCGTCTGTCTCTCCACGCTTGGTCCCGGCGCGGCGAACCTGGTCAGCGGCGTCTCGCTTTCGCTGCTTGAGCGCTCGCCTGTGCTTGGTTTGAGCGGCGATAGCGATACGAGCGGTCCGCTGGAGTGGACCAAGCAGCGCCTTCCGCTGGAGGCGATGTTTCGTCCGGTGGTGCGCTACGCGGCCAGCGTCTCGGCTGCCAGCGTAACGGAGCAGCTCCCGCAGGCGTTCGCAGCCACGCTCACCTATCCCTATGCCCCGGCGTACCTGGCATTTCCCGTCAATGAGCAGAGTCAGCTCGTGGCCCGGCAGGAGGGAACGCGAATCTCAGCGCCCGCGAACGCGTGTACTGATGTATCCCTCTCGGCGCAGGCGGAGTCCTTGATCGCCCACTGTCGTCGGCCCGTACTGCTAGCGGGCCTCGGCGTCGCGCTGGAGGGCCAGGGCGAGGCGGTGCAGAGCCTGGCGGAGCAGTATCGCGCGCCTATCGTGCTGACGCCGAAGGTCAAGGGACATGTGCCAGACGGCCACCCACTGCTGGCCGGCGTACTCGGTCCCTATGGCGACGGCGCTGTACACGCTTTGCTCAGGGAGGCCGATCTGATCATTGCCCTGGGGCTGGACGGTGTGGACTTCAATAAGCGCTGGTCGTTCGAGACGCCGTTGCTCAGCCTGGGGCCGGTGGTGCCCGGCGATCCCTCGTTCCCGGCTGTCGCCGAGGTCGCGGGAATGCTGGCGCGCTTGATCCCGCAGTTGATAGAACTGCGCCGGGCACAGCCGGCATGGCCGGCGGATGTCGCCGCTCGCACCTACAGTCAGGCTCGCCAGGCGCTCGCTCCCAGAAGCGGCAACGGCCTGGACCTGCCGGCGCTGCTGGAGGAGATGCGCGCTATCATGCCGCGTGATGGCGTCCTGACCTGCGACAGTGGCGTACATAAGCTCATCACGATGGGAAGATGGCCGGTCTTCATACCAAAGACCTTTCTCATCTCCAACGGGCTTGCCGCGATGGGCTATGCCCTGCCGGCGGCCCTCGCCTCCAAACTGGAGCGGCCTGCGGCTGCGACTGTCGCGCTGCTCGGCGACGGATCCATGCTGATGTATGCCGGTGAGCTGGAAACGCTGGCACGCCTGCACCTGCCAGTAGTCCTTGTTGTACTCAATGATAGTTCGTACTCGCTCATCCGGCTCAAGCAAATGCGCGCCGGGCTACGGCCAACCGGCGTGGATTTTGCCCCCGCACGCCTGGCTGCTATGGCGCAGAGCCTCGGTGTGCGCGCCTGGTCGGTGGCGGATCTGCGGGCCTTCCGTGCGGCACTGGATCAGGCGCTGGGACTCGACGAGCCGGCGCTGATCGAGGTCGTCATTCCCTGGGAATCGTATCAGGTCTATCTCTAACTGTTTGTCTCGTATGTAAGCAACACATGCATTCTGGAGGATACATGCAAACCACGGACCGACCAGACCTGGAACTGCTGGAGGGAGCTATCGACATCCATACCCATACCGCTCCTGACCTCTTCCCGCGCCAGATGGACAACATCGAGTGTGCTGAGCAGGCGAGGAGCAAGGGTATGCGTGCCATCGTGCAGAAGTTCCATCACGGCGTTTCGGCTGATCGCATCTATTTTGTCAGACGCGAGGTTGCCGGTATTGATGTACTCGGCGGCATTGTGCTGAACAACGCCGTCGGAGGACTCAACCCCTACGCCGTCGAGACGGCTATTAAATCTGGAGCGAGCATCGTCTGGATGCCAACTATCTCCTCCAAGAACCATCTCGACCAGTTCGGCCAGCCGGGCTTCCCGGCGATGAAGCAGGTCAGATCCATTCGTATGAAGGAGAAGCCGCTCACGGTCTTCGACGAAAACGGCAAGCTTGTTCCGCAGATCTACGATATCGTCGATCTCATCGCGGAAGCTGATATTGCCCTGGCAACGGGCCACCTCAGTCCTCCCGAAGTTACCGCCGTCTTGAAGGTAGCGAAGGAGCGCGGGGTGAAGCGCCTGCTGGTTAACCATCCAGAATACATTGTGAACGGCAGTATAGAGGAGCAGAGGGAATGGGCGCAGATGGGGGCCTTTATCGAGCACCTGGTGATCTTTATGATGCCAGCCTGGCATCACTACTCACCCGCGCAGATGGCGCAGATGACGCGCGAGGTCGGCCCTGAGCATGTCATCATGGCGACTGACCTGGGGCAGATCCACAATCCGCCGCCGGCGGAAGGATTGCGTATATTCATCCAGCTGATGCTGGAGAACGGCATACCTTACGCCGATGTCAAGCGCATGGTGCAGGACAACCCGGCGGCGCTTATGGGATTGGATTAATTATGAAAACCTGGACAGGAGAAATAGATGGGGCGTCTGATAGACCTGACCGTCACCATTGGACCCGAGACATTAAGCCCACCATCGGTGAACAAGCGGCTGACGCTTACCACCGCGTATCGCGGCCCCGGCTACTGGCGCGCCTCGACGGTTGAAATGGTGCTGCATACCGGTTCACACGTCGACTTCTCGGCCCACACCGTCGAGAATGGCGAGGTGGCCGCCACGGTTGACCTGGAGCGGGCGTGCGGCCAGGCGCTTGTGCTTGATCTGCACGACCTCGGAGCCGATCAGCCCATCAGCGTCGAGCGCGTCGCAGACTGTGGGGAGGATGTGCGCCCCGGCGATATCGTGCTGGTGCGTACCGACTGGACCGAGCGCATGTGGGGCAACTTCCCAGATTACTACCTGCACTCGCCCTATTGCACGCCCGAGGCTGCCAGGTGGTTGATCGAGCGCGGCGTCAAAGCGGTTGGCTTCGACTGTTTTAGCGAATATTGCGCGCGGCTACCCGACTTCACCTCTGAGGACTTCATCATTCACAAGATTATTCTCGAAAATGGCGCGCTCCTCATGCAGCAAATGACCAACCTGTCGCAACTGCCAGTCGGGCAGCGCTTTCAGTTCTTCGCCCCTTATATCAAGATGCGGGAGGCCGAGGGATCGCCGGCGCGTTTCTTCGCCTTGCTCAATGTATAAATCAGGAGGTGTAGATGTGACCACGACAGATTTTTTCATCCCGTGCTCCGTCAATGAGGCCGTTGATCTGTTGAGCGAACACGGCGAAGAGCTGGTCGTGATGGGCGGAGGCACGATTATGATGTACCTCGTCAACGAGGGTCGGTTGTTTCCGCGCAAGGTGATGAGCCTGAGACGCTCCGGCATGGATGAGGTGCGCGCGGTGGATGGTCATGTGGAGATCGGCGCGGGAGTGACGATAGCCCGCATTGCTCAGCTTGACGCGCTCTCCATACTCGCGCAGGCCGCTCGCATACTCGGCGGCCCGGCAGTGCGCAATATGGCGACAATAGGCGGCAACCTGTTCGCGCACGCGCCCTACGGTGATCTGGGCGTGCCGCTTCTGGCGCTGGACGCGCGGATCGAGTTGAGGAGCAAACGGGGCCAGCGCACAATACCGCTTGAGCAGTTTTTCGCCGGGCATCCGGGCGGCGAGTACCTGGCTGCGGAACTGGTAACAGCGCTGCACGTACCACTGCCACAGGGGCACGGTGTTTACCTCAAGCTGGGGAGGCGGCACGCGAATACGCCTTCGGTTGTCGCCGTTGCCGCGCAGATAACGCTTGATGATAACAACGTGTGCAGAGCGGCGCGTATCGCACTCGGGGCGGCGTCGCCCCGGCCCATGCGGGCTGTGCGCGCCGAGGCGGCTCTTGTTGGAGAGCGGCTCGACGATGCCAGCATCACGGCTGCGGCGGAGGCAGCGATGAGCGAGAGCGACCCGGCAACCGATGCGCTTGCCAGTGCGTGGTACCGGCGCCGTATGGCCGGGCTGTATGTGCGCAAGGCGTTGGAGCAGGTGGCGCATGCCAGATCGGGAGCGCAATAAAAGACTGATCGTATGCCAACAGTGTTTTGATGCCACGAGGAGCGTTTGTATGAATACACTCACAGATACATTGACGGTTACGTTCAAGCTCAACAGTAAGCCTGTGGCGCTGGCCGTTCCTCCACTGACGACGCTGCGCTCGGCTCTGCGCGAACACCTGCACCTGCATGCCACGAAGGCCGGCTGCGGCCAGGGAGGGTGCGGTAGCTGCACGGTGCTCGTCAATGGCGAGCCGACGCTATCCTGCCTGCTGCCGGTGGCGCTGGTCGAGGGCCAGGAAGTAACGACGTTGGAGGGGATCAGCAGCTACGGCAGCCTGCATCCTCTGCAAGAGGCGTTCTATGAGCATTTCGCGGCCCAGTGTGGATACTGCACGTCGGGCATGATCTTAACGGCGAAGGCGCTGCTGGAGCGCAATCCACATCCCAGCCGCGAGGAGATAGCCGAGGCGCTGTCCGGCAATATGTGCCGCTGCACCGGCTACCTGCCCATCGTTGAGGCTATCGAGGATGCAGCAAGAAAGATGGAGGAGGGCCAATGAAACAGCTGGGCATCGTAGGCCAGTCGGTCAGACGCACCGACGGCATCGGGCACGTCACTGGCACAACACGCTATGTTGACGATGTATTTTATCCGAACATGCTCTGGCTCAAGATGGTGCGCAGTCCGGTGGCGCGGGGCATTATCCACAGCGTGGATACTTCGCAGGCCGAAGCCTTCCCCGGAGTGGCCGCAGTAATAACGGCGCGGGATGTTCCCAATAACTGGTATACCATCCTCGGTCTGATCGGTATTGGACCGAACGATGAACCCGTGCTCGCCGACAGCGAGGTCATGTACGAAGGCGAGCCGATCTGCGCCATCGTGGCGGAGAGCGAGGAGATTGCGTGTGAGGCCGCCTCCCTGGTCAGAGTCGAGATCGAGGAGCAGGAACCGGTACTCGATCTCGAATATGCCCTCAGCCCGCAGGCGCCGGCGATCAAGAAGTGGGGCAACAACACCTATATGTACGACGGCATGGACCACCGCCAGGTACGCTTCGGGAATATCGAGGCCGCGTTCGCTCAGGCCGACCATATCATCGAGGGCAGCTATCAGATGTCGCCAATCGAGCACGTGCCGATGGAGACGCACGTTTGCGTCGTCAATCCCGAGGGCGATGGCCGGCTTACCGTGCATACCAATACGCAGGCGCTCTACTTCTCACTGGATAACACCGCCATTATTCTCAAGATGCCAACACACCGCCTGCACTTTATAGGCGGCACTGTGGGCGGGGGCTTTGGCGGCAAGGTCGATGTCATCACCGAGCCGATTACCTGCATTGCCGCGATGAAGACGGGGCGCGCGGTAAAATGGCGCTGGACGCGCGAAGAAGAGTTTCGCCGCTCCTCGACGCGCGCGGGGGCGAAGATAGAGTTTCGTGATGCCGTCATGAACGATGGACGCATCATCGGGCGCAAGGTGCGCAGCCTGCAAGATGCCGGCGCCTATCATCGACACTCGCCCTATGGCCTTCAGAAGCATATGGCGAATGTGGCCGGCCCGTACAATATCCCGAACGTCTGGATCGATGCCTATTGCGTTTATACCAATCGCCAGCCAGCCTCGGCCATGCGCGGCTTCGGCGTGACAGAGGCCAGCTTTGCCGTCGAGGTCCAGATGGAGAAAATCGCCCGCACCATAGGCATAGATTCGTGGGAGATCCGCATGGTCAATGCCTATCGCAATGGTCAGATGCGCGCGATACGCAAGGTTGTCGAGGACGCGACGCTGGTGGAGACGATCAAGGCCGCTGCCGATCTGGTCGGCTACGAACTGCCAGCGCATCTACGGGCTATGCACTCAAACGATTATATACGCGAGGACAACGATCAATCGCACGGCGAGGGCGCGCCTCGTCACGACAGGTAGGAGGCTGAGATGGCGAAAGTACGTGGACGCGGCATCGCGGCCGTGAATTATCCAACTGGAATGAACCTGGGGGGCGATCCGAGCCAGGCATTGATTTTCTGCCAGCCGACGGGCAATTTCAGCGTGAAGCTTGCCAGCACCGATCTCGGCCAGGGATTGAAAACTGCGATTGCCCAGATCGCGGCAGAGACGCTGGGTGCCTCGCTCGATACGATCATCGTCGATACCGGCGATACCGACTCGGCCCCGCATTGTATGGGAACCTTCGCCAGTCGCGGCACACATCGCATCGGCAATGCTGTGATTATGGCGGCGCGTGAGGCGCGGCAGGCGCTATTAGATATCGCCGCCGAGGAACTGGAGGCGGTGCCGGAGGATCTGGTGGCTGCCAATGGCGAGATCTACGTCAAGGGTTCGCCACATCGCAAGATCAGCATTCCCGAGGTCGCCGGAGCCGCGCATTTCAAATATGGGCGCACAATCTCCGGGCGCGGCATCTTCCTCAAGCCGCTGAGCAAAGTCGATCCCGAAACCGGCGCCTGCGATCCCGATTCGACTGAGGCGCACGCGACCACCGTGGCCGATGTCGAGGTCGACACCGAGACGGGCGAAGTGACCGTGTTACGCCTTGCCAGCGCCTATGAGGTCGGCCAGCAGGTCAACCCCGAGATGGTCAACGGGCAGATCATCGGCGGCGCGGTCATGGGCATGGCGCACGCGCTGATGGAATCGGTCTTCCCCTACTATCCCTCGCTCGACCATCACCCGGGCAGCTTCAGCGAATACCTGATTCCGACTGCTCTGGACGTACCCGAAATCGAGAGTGTGGTCCTGGAATATCCCTCCTCGAATGGTCCCTATGGCGTCAAGGGAGTTGGTGAGATGACGGCTAACTCGCCCATTCCGGCGATTGTGAATGCTATCTACGATGCCGTCGGGGTGTGGATCACCGATCTGCCCGTGACGCCCGAGAAGGTGCTGCGGGCCCTGGAAGAGAAGGAAGCGTATGGCTCTGCTGGAAGTAGAAGAAATCAATAAGTATTTCCCCGGCGTGCAGGCGCTGCGCAACGTCAGCCTCGGCGTAGAGGCTGGCGAAGTGCACGCGCTCGTCGGCGAGAACGGCGCGGGTAAATCGACGCTGGTCAAAATTATCTCCGGCGCCTACCGTCCCGATAGTGGCCGCATCATCTTCGATGGCGTCACCTTCGATGAATTTTCGCCCGCCTATGCCACCGCTCATGGCATCTCCGTGGTTCACCAGCGCCAGCAGCTCGTGCCCTGGCTCTCGGTAGAGGAGAACATCCTGCTTGGCAAGCAGCCGCGCCGCCTGGGTGTGGTAGTCGATATGCGGGCCAGGCGCCGGCTTGCCCGCGAACTGTTAGCACAGATGCACCTGGAGATCAACCCCGCTACGCCGGTTGCACAGCTCTCTCCCGTCGAGCAGCAGGAGGTGGTCATCGCAAAGGCCCTCTACCAGAAGGCCAGGCTGCTGATTCTCGATGAGCCGACGGCGGCGCTGGGGCCTGCGCAGATCGAGCGCCTTTTCGAGTTGATCCGCGAATTGTGTTCGCAGGGCGTGAGCGTTCTCTATATTTCTCATCACCTTGAGGAGATCTTTCAGCTTGCTCAGAGCCTGACCGTCCTGCGCGATGGCGTGGTGGTGACGACACGGCCAGTTCAGGAACTCACGCAGGGCGAGGTCGTTGATATGATGGCCGGGCACCATGTGACTGTCGCCCGCGATGTGCCGGAAGACGCCCTCACGCCCGCCGCCGGGAGGCCGCTGGAAGAAGCGGCCTCCCTGTTAGAGTTGCGCGGGTTGAGCGCGGGCCCGGTCTTGCGCGAGATCGATTTGAGCGTTCCGGCGGGCCAGGTTGTGGGGGTGACGGGCATCGTTGGCGCCGGCGGTCATGACCTGGCCCTGACGCTCTTTGGCTTGATGGAACCGTTCGCGGGCGAATGCCGGCTCAGGGGCAAGGCGTATACGCCGCGCGGTCCCCAGCAGGCGATTGAGCAGGGGATATTCCTGGTCCCCGAAAATCCGGGCCGCGATGGGCTGGTCGGGCTGATGTCGGTTGCCCAGAATATGACCATCGTGGATTTGCCCGCGATTACGCGCGCTGGTATTTTGCAACTTAAGGAAGAGGCGCGGGTGGCGCGCTCGTATGTATCATCGCTGCATATCGCTACGCCAACCATCGAGCGGGAGGTGCGCGCGCTCTCCGGCGGCAACCAGCAAAAGGTTCTGCTGGCGAAAGCGTTGCAGGCGAAAGCGCAGGTGCTTATTTTAGAGGAGCCGACGCAGGGAGTCGATGTCAATGCGAAGGAAGAGATCCATCGCATTATTCGCGAACTGGCCGCCGGCGGCAAGGCCGTCCTGGTGATCTCAACGGATATCCGTGACCTGTTACAATTTACTGATCGTATGCTTGTATTGCGCAAAGGGCGCATCGTTGCCGATATACCTACGATTGAGGGTAATTACACAAAGATACTCAATTTGACATTAGGGACGGAGGATGTATCTTGGAGCCAAGAAAAAGCATAGGTGTAACGCGCGAAAGCAGCCCCGGTTTGCCGCGACCCGGGGCTGCGCTAAAAGCATTTCGTCTCAGGTTTGATCCAACCACCTACGGTTCGACCATCGTCCTCGTCGTCGGAATCATTCTGACCTCGATCTTTTCGCCTGCGTTTTTGACGCTTTCCAATATTTCAAATCTACTGACACAGATTGCTGTGCTTGGTATCGTGACGATGGGACAGACGATAGTGCTGGTCTCGGCTGGTATCGATCTGTCGGTGGGCAGCAATGCGGCGCTTTCCGGCGTGGTCTGCGGCCTGATGTTTCAGGCGGGCATACCGCTGTGGGCAGGTTGTATAGCCGCTCTGGCGTGCGCGACGGTGATAGGGCTGATTAACGGCCTGCTCATCTCATGGCGCCGCGTTGAGCCATTTATCATTACACTGGGCATGATGACCTTGCTGGAAGGAATTGCCGAGCTGATTACGGGAGGCAGCCCGATCAATGATATGGGCGCGCTCGCAACGACGCTGGGCGGCACAATACCGGTGGTCAATGTCCCCGTATCAATCCTGATCCTCTTTATTATGGTTATCCTCACCTGGGCTTTTCTGCGCTGGACGCCACTGGGACGCAACGCCTATGCCATCGGCGGCAATGAAGAGGCCAGCTTTCTCTCTGGTGTCTCCATCAAACGCACCAAGATCTATCTCTACACCCTCGCTGGACTGGTTGCAGGCATTGGCGCCCTTGTCCTCAGTGGCATTCTCAATGCTGCCGAAGCTAATATCGGCGTCGGCCTGGAACTGCAATCCATTGCCGCGGCAGTGATCGGGGGAACGCTTCTGTTTGGTGGCAGAGGCGGCGCCTGGCGCTCACTCCAGGGTGTATTGTTGCTGGGGTTTGTCTCGAATGCATTGAACCTGCTTTCGGTTGGAGCAAACTACCAGAATATTGCTCTGGGCATCATTGTGATCATTGCTGTACTGGTACAGAAAACCCGGTAAAGGAGGTGAAGCCAGCTTTGCATATGCCCTTTTAACCAACCCGATGTTGCATGTTTGGATGCGCCGGCGGCGGACCTTCCAGGGGAAAGTCTGCGGGCAGAGCGCCGGCGGCTCACCACGCAGCGGTGAGCCGTCAGCAAGGCTTGCGCCTGGCGCTAAATTTTAAACATCAAATTTCGCGCGTGAATAAACTCCAGACGATTTTTTCAGGAGGGGAGTGCATGTCTCGTCGTTTGCATTACAACACATCTCGTCATCAGTGGCTGACCGCCATAGCTAGCTTGCTGGTTATTCTCAGTGTATTCCTTGCGGCCTGTGGAGGCAGTTCCAGTTCCAGCAGCGGCTCTACCGGCTCCAGTTCCGGCAACAAAAAGCTGACGATAGCGTTCCTGCGGCCCGGCCCCGATCCGTACTACCAGGATGGGCAGCGCGCCGCTGTGATGGCCGGTCAACAACTGGGCGTCAACGTCCAGACCTATTTCTCTAATAATAGCCAGTCCCAGGAGCTAGCCAACGTGCAGGACGCCATCTCCAAACACGTCGATGGCATTCTGATGTACGCCGTCTCCCTCTCCGCCGAGTCGGCTGATGTCGCTGCCGCCAACGCCGCGCACATCCCCATCTTTCTCCTGTATGGCTACGACAAAGATATCCTGCCCAGAGTGGCCGGCTTTGAACAGGTCAACCTCATCGAGTACGGCAAAGGAGTGGGCACCTGGCTCTCCCAGCATCTTGCCAGTGGCAAGGTCGCCATCATCACCGGACTGCTGGGCCGGGGCGACGCTGAAGCGTATGCTCAGGGCTTCCGTGAGGGGCTGAGCCAGAACCCCAACCTCAGCGTTGTGGCGCAACTGCCCGGAGACTGGAACCGGCAGAAGGCCCAGAACGCGACGCAGGACCTGATCACGGCGCATCCCGATCTCAAGGGGCTGTATGTGGAGAACGAAGACATGGCAATTGGCGCCATTCTGGCCTTGCAGCGAGCGGGCAAGCTCTCGCAGGTGACGGTGGTCTCCTCCAATGGCGCCCCTTATGGACTGGAGGCGATCAGCAAGGGGCAGATCCAGGCGTCTAACACCTGCTCGCCGGCGTTAGAGGCGGTGATGGGCCTGCGCCTCCTGCTGGGAGTGATTAACCATAAGACGCAGCCCGGGCATCTGTATTATTCGTTGACCAAATTCGTCACGAAGGCTAACATTAACGAGGCCAATCCCTGGGTGCCCACCGATAGCGATGTGCAGCGCTGGCTCTCCTTGCCCCTCTTGCAGCCGGTTCCCGATAGCCAGTTGCCCTCGTAAGAGTGCCTTTCAGATGCCCACACTGGCGCGCGCTACAGGCACACGCCGGATAGAGTTTGCGGTGGGAACCCGGGCTTAGCCCGGGTTCCCACCGCAAACTCTCTCTATCAAACATGGACAATTCTGCCAAAATCTGGTATACTGAGACTTGGTGTAAGAATGACACCTTTTCTTTTTTATCCGTCGAGTAAGTGTAAATTATACACTTATTAAAGACGTGTTTGAGAATCACGACGCCGGCGGTACCGCCATGAAGAATGTTAACCATCAAGATCGGCAATCCTTTATGCGTGCCGCTACGCCACCGGAGGCATTTCCGTTCTGGTTGGTGGCTTTCATCATCGCGGGCCACTCCAGGGCGTGATGAGAGGAGAACAGGCTATGGCCTCTAGTCAACCGTTCGATGTCGCTATTGTCGGAGGAGGCATCGCCGGCCTCTCGCTGGCCTTGCGTTTACCAGCGAATATGCGTGTGGCCCTCTTCACAAAGGGACAACTGGGCGAGAGCAACACACGCTATGCTCAGGGAGGTCTCGCGGCGGCATTGGGAGCGGATGATAGCCCTCAACTCCATTTCCAGGATACACTGGCCGCCGGAGCCGGTTTGTGCGATGAAGCGGCTGTACGCACCCTGGTGGAGCAGGCTCCCGCCGCAGTGCGCTGGCTGATGGCGATGGGGGTGCAGTTTGATCGCGCGCAGCCGGGGAGCGATACGCATGCGACGCCCGATGGGCTGTTGCTGGGCCGCGAGGGTGCACACTGCCGCCGGCGCGTGCTGCACGCCGGTGGGGATGCCACGGGGGCGGAGATCGAGCGGGCGCTGATAACTGCGCTGCGGGCGCGTTCTTCGCTGGCCCTCTATGAAGAGACCTTTATCACCGATCTCCTGCTGCGCGATGGAGCTTGCGCCGGGGTGAGCGCTATCGACTGCGAGGGACGCCCTTTCACACTCGATGCGCGAGCGACGGTGTTAGCCAGTGGCGGCGCGGGCAGTCTCTGGCTGCATACCTCTAATCCGGCCGGTGCAACCGCTGATGGTCTGGCCCTGGCCTGGCGAGCGGGCGCCGCGCTGGTCGATCTTGAGTTTATGCAGTTTCATCCAACCGTGCTGGTGGCGGATGGCTCATCGCACCTGATCTCCGAGGCGGTGCGCGGCGAGGGGGCATACCTGCGCAATCACGCGGGCGAGCGCTTCATGCCACGCTACAGTGACCAGGCCGAACTGGCCCCGCGTGATGTAGTGGCCCGCGCTATTCTCAGCGAAATGCTGGCGGAGCAGGCGGAGTGCCAGTATCTTGACCTGCGCCATCTCCCCGCCGCGAAGATGCATGCTCGTTTCCCCACGATCTCCGCCATCTGTCGCCAGCATGGTCTTGACCTGGCGCGCGATCTTCTGCCAGTAGCGCCGGCGGCGCACTACTGCATGGGCGGCATCATGGTCGATAGCTGCGGGCGTACCACCGTGCCCGGCCTCTATGCGGTGGGAGAAGTTGCCTGTACCGGCGTGCATGGAGCGAACAGACTTGCCAGCAACTCACTGCTCGAAGGGCTGGTCTATGGCCTGCGTGTGGCCGATGGCCTCGCGTCTGGCACTGTTACACACAGCAGGCAGGCGCCGCGTAAAGGAACAACGCTCATCACCTGTGATGATTCTCTGCCAGAACAGATTCCGTCAACTGGTAATACTGACGAGCTAATTACTGAACAAGTACGACGCGAACTGCGACAAATTATGTGGCAGCACGTCTCACTCCGTCGTGATGGGGATGGGCTGCTTGAGGCAAGGCGCAGGGTAAGGGCGCTGCGTCACAGTTTACTTGCCGCGAGCCACGCCAGGGAGCACCGTGGGATAGAGCGCCAGTGGATCGAGACGTTCAACATGCTCCAGGTAGCCGAACTGGTAATTGCGGCTGCACTGGAACGCCGCGAGAGCCGGGGGAGCCATTGGAGGCTCGACTATCAGTTCCTCGATAAAGCCCTGGCCGGGCGGCACTACGCTTTTCAGCGCTCGAACATCCATGCGTATCGATTATATCGCTCAGCAGAGGAGGTAAGATCACATGCTTAACCTGCCCGAAGCGCTCATCAGGCGTGCTTTAGAAGAGGATGGCGCCTGGGCCGATATCACTACCCTGAGCACTGTGCCGGAGGATCAGCCGGCCACAGCCAGCATTATCGCGCGCCAGGCGGGCGTAATCGCCGGACTGGACGTTGCTATCGCAACATTCCGCATGCTTGATCCACGCGTTGCCGTTGAAGCGCTGGTGCACGATGGTACTGCCGTCCAGCCCGGCGATGTGCTGGCGCACCTGCAAGGTCTGGCGCGCTCGCTTTTAAGTGCCGAGCGTGTCGCTCTCAACTTCCTCGGCCATCTCTCCGGCATCGCTACAGTCACGGCGCAGTGCGTGCGCGCAATCGAAGGCACAGGAGCGCGTATCCTCGATACGCGCAAGACGACGCCGGGACTGCGTGCCCTGGAGAAAGCGGCAGTGCGGATGGGCGGCGGTCACAACCACCGTTTCGGTTTGAGCGATGGAGTATTGATTAAGGATAACCATATCAAGGCGGCGAGCGGCATTCCGCAGGCTATCGCGGCAGCGCGGCGCACGGCACAGCACCTGCTCAAGATTGAGATCGAATGCGAGACGCTTGCCGAGGTCCAGCAGGCTGTGGAGGCAGATGCGGACGTAATCTTGCTGGACAATATGGATCTGGAAACGATGCGCAGTGCAGTGCAGTTTGTGCGAATGAATGCTTCGCGAGTTCTGATCGAAGCTTCAGGTAACATAGGCACGAACGCGGCGCGTTTGAGAGCGGTGGCCGAGACGGGCGTCGATTTCATCTCGCTGGGAGCAGTGACGCACTCGGCCCCCAATTTCGATGTTTCACTGGAATTTGCCTGATCCATTTGTAAGGAGGAGATTTATGGCCCTGCAAACGAAATGTGCGGAAAGCCAGGAGACGCGTATCCTGCCCCTGCTCTCACCTCAAACGCGCTCGCGGCACGATCTTTCCAGGCGTAGCGATACTATTCCGCTTTTCTATGCGCAGATGGAGGGCGAGGAACTGGATCGTCGCATCAGCGCTGCGAAGGCGGCGCTGGGAGAACGACTGGTGATCCTCGGCCATCACTATCAGCGCGACGAGATTATCAAATATGCTGACTTCCGGGGTGACTCGTTCAAGCTCGCGCAACTGGCCGCCGCGCGTCCCCAGGCCGACTACATCGTGTTTTGCGGCGTGCATTTCATGGCCGAGAGCGCCGATATTCTGAGCGCTCCACATCAGAAGGTAATCTTGCCCAATCCTGCGGCCGGCTGCTCGATGGCCGATATGGCGAACATCGCCGAGGTTGAGGAATGCTGGCAGGTGCTGGCAGATCTGCTTGGGGAGGATGCCGGCATTATCCCCGTGACCTACATGAACTCCGCTGCCAGTCTCAAAGCCTTCTGTGGGCGCAACGGTGGCATCGTCTGTACCTCCTCGAATGCTCCTTCAGTCATCGAATGGGCGTTCAGCCAGGGGCAGCGCGTGCTATTCTTCCCGGATGAACACCTGGGACGTAATACCGCGTTGAGATATGGCATTCCCGAAGAGCGGATGGCCGTCTGGAATCCTGAAGATCCAATGGCTGCCGTCGATGCCGAGGAAGAGATCGAACGCGCGAAGATCATACTCTGGAAGGGCTACTGCTCCACGCACATGCGCTTCAACGTGCAGCAGATCGCCAGAGCGCGTGCCGAATATCCGGGCATCAAGATCCTGGTGCATCCTGAGTGCCGCCGCGAAGTAGTCGAGGCCGCCGACCTCTATGGCTCAACCGAGTATATCATCCGCCAGATTGAAGATGCTCCGCCGGGCAGCAAGTGGGGCGTAGGCACCGAAATTAACCTTGTGCATCGTCTTGCGCAAGAACACCCGGAGCAGCTCATTTTCTGCCTCGATCCGATTGTTTGTCCTTGCTCCACCATGTATCGCATTCACCCGGCCTATCTTGCCTGGGTGCTGGAGGCGCTGGTCGAGGGCGAGGTCATTAACCGGGTAAGTGTCGATGAAGAGACAGCTCATTGGGCGCGCGTTGCCCTGCAACGTATGCTCGCGCTGGCGTAACGATGTGGCACATAAACCCTGCGATGACGTAGAATAAGGGAAAATATGGTGTGGTGTGGGCCAGGCACGAAGTGCCTGGCCCACACCATATAAAAAGCGAGCGCCGCAGGCGTAAGGACGCTTTGGCGCCGCCTATCTGGTACACTCTTGGTAAAGGAGATAGTTTGTGAGCATTACCATAAACGTGAAAGAGTCGCAGCCAGCTCCCGATTTTACGCTGCCAGCGGTAGGCAGCGACGACATAGTGAAGAACGGCCAGGTCCATCTTGCCGACCTGCGCGGAAAGACAGTAGTACTTTACTTCTATCCTAAGGACGACACACCCGGCTGCACAAAAGAGGCGTGCAGTTTCCGTGATGCGAACCATCTGATGCAGCAACGCGGCGTCGTCGTACTGGGCATAAGCGCCGATAGTGCTGCCTCGCACCAGAAATTCGCCGACAAGTACGGCCTGCCCTTCCCGTTGCTCTCCGATAGTGAGACCAGCGTTTCGCGGCTCTATGGCGTTTACGGCGAAAAGAGCATGTATGGGAAAACGTTCATGGGCATCGAGCGCTCCACTTTTCTCATCGATAAAGATGGCATCGTGCGTAAAGTCTGGCCGAAGGTCAGGCCCGATCAGCATGCCGATGAAGTGCTGGCCGCCATTGACGAACTGAATCTCTAAGCTTAACGTTACCAATCAAGACCGGCCAGATCGTCCTGAGTATCCCCACGTCATTCTTGACGTTCCAATGTCATCCTGAGCAGCAGCGAAGGGTCTGCGGCCTGCCATCAGATCCTTTGCTGCCGCTCAGGATGACATGCCTGCGAATCATGGCTCCCCTGTGAGCGCGTTTAGAATCAGGGCAATATAATGTTCTGCCAGGCGCTCCAGGGAGAGATCCCCTTCTGGCTCAAACCACTGGTAGGTCCAGTTCAGGGATGAGAGCACAAAGCGCACGGCCAGGTGTATGTCTGTGATGTGGAATGCGCCCTGCTGCACGCCCTGTTCAATGGCGCGGTAGAAGAAAGCTTCGTACTCTTCGCTCTGTGCTTTGATCCTGTCGTGCAGGGGCGCCTCCAGGTATTTCCATTCGTGGAAGAAAACGGTAGCATAATGTAGATTTTGTGCGATGAGTTCAAGGTGTCCGCGAGAGAGTGAGGCGATCTGCTGCTCCGGTGAGATATCGACGGGTACAGAGCGCGCATGCTCCAGGAACCGATTCGCGGTATGGTTGATGATCTCCCAGAGCAACTCCTCCTTTGATTTAACATGCGAGTAGAGGCTTGCACTCTTCATATCCAGCGCCCTCCCCAGTTCGCGCATACTTGTGCCATGATAGCCGCGCTCGCTGAAAAGCTCTCCGGCGATAGTAAGAATTTCTGTTTTATGCCGCATCTTCATCCCTGCCAATCCTTCTCTATCGATGTGAACGCGACGTGTTTGCGACGTGTCTACTGAAGAAATACCCTGCGCATCGTCAAAAGCGGAAAAATTCGCGGTTATTTTTAGGAGTGAAGCGCTATTCTCAATGCGGGCGACTGGCTGAGTACCTGTAGGTCATGTGGCACGCTTTGTACTGTTACCCGATTTGTTCGCCTGCGTCTTAACCAGTGAAGGCGGATGCTCGCTTATTTTATAGTTATGTAGTGCGAAAGAAAGGATAGAATGATCACTCGGCTTTCGTCTCGTGTGTTCATTATTATTGTAGCTGTGCTCGTTCTGGCAGCGGGTGTCTATATTTATCTGCGCTTGCCCTCCCCTTCTACCCATAAAACCCACCGTGTGGATGTAACGCAGCCCCACATGAAGCCAACTTCTTTTGTCGTGGGGAGAGTTGTGCCCCATACGGTGACGCCTGCGCCAAAGAAGTCAGCTCCCCAGGGGCCAGCGACTACTGGTAATGGATCGTCGTCGGTTGGCAGTGCGAGCCTCGGCGGCGGTGGCAGCCCCTGCCCGAGTGCCGCTAGCCCATACGGATTTACCGTCGTAAATGTCGATTCGTCGCTCCTTTCGATCTACTCGCAGATGGACGTTTGCTGGGCGCGCTTTCAGATCCATGTGAGTTCTATTCAAAGCGGCTCGGGGAGCTACAACTGGAGCGAACTCGATGCGGTGGTCTCTACGCTGAACGCGGCCCACATCCATATCGATATTCCTATCCAGTGCTTCCCACCGCCGGGGGGCGGAAACGACCAGTGCTTTACCAATCCTGTCGAGCCAACGCCACAGCAGATGGCGGCTTTTGCCACACAGATCGCCACAAGATACAATGGTAAGAATGGTCATGGGTTCATCGATGCGTATGAAATCGGCAATGAGGAATATGAATTTTATCCTGACAGTACCTATGGTCCTATTTTACAGGCGGGCTATCAGGCGATCAAAGCCGCAAGTCCACAGGCGATTGTGGGCATGTATGGCCCGTTTATCTCTTCTCTAAGCCGTACAACGGCTACCTTTACCACTATATTTTCGGGGGGATATGGCAGGTACATGGATTTCATGAACTTCCATTACTACAATCAGGGCCTGGATCCATCGACGACGGATGGTGATCGTCCCTCATTCGATCTGAAATGGCAGACCATCCACAGTATTGCGGCGCGCTATGGGTTCGCCAACCTGCCGATCTGGGTGACGGAGACGGGATGGACAACCACACCTCTGTCGGGGAGGGCGGCTGTAACCCCTCAGCAACAGGCGCAGTATTTACAGTATGTCACCAATGAGGCTGCCCATTCGGGAGTGGTCCAGAAGGTATTCTGGTTCACCGTCGATGACGGCAACCAGGGCAATACGATCTATCCCCCGAGCGGTCCACTGCCGGCCTTCTATGCGCTGCAATCGTATATACGCCAGAATCCGGCGTGGTAGCGCCCGGTACGCGCGCTCCTTCTCCTTTAGCTATCGTACTGTCATTGCCCAGGCGGAGCTTCGCCTGGGTAATTCTTTGTCAGGGTGGTATAAGAGGATTTCCGATAGTTGTGTCAACGCATGCTGGTTGTGGTATCATGGAGAAGCATACCTTATCTATATATAAGTTGAGCATGCCTGTATTTCCCACGATGAGAGCACGGGACCGCTCTTGTCTATGTCAACATACAAACACAATAAAATAGATGAAGATGAGCTGGTAGTAGCGTCAGAACAAGATGTAGCAGCCGGTTCGTCCTGCTATTGAGGAGGAAGCTATGGAAATTTCGCTGCGGTTGGACACATTAGGCATAGTAGAATTGAGGTATCTGCGTGGGCGAGAGCGGTATCGGGAGTGGCCTCCGTTTCAACTGCTGGCGGCATCCAGGCAGGCGCGGGTGATTGCCTACTTTAATCATGATGTGGCCGAGCAACTGCACCAGCAGATATTAATAGTGGAGGAAGCGGTAGGGCTGGCGGCTGAAGATGAAGATGAGGAAGAGGAAGATGAGGAGGAAAGGGCCTTGAACGGGGATGAAGGCGAGGGCGAGGAGGGAGAGAAGTCACCTGAACGAGAGAGCAGCGCTTTCTCACCGGCTTTCGCCCAGGCTTTGAAGCAGTTGAACGAACTGGCGCGGCAGCGCCTTCCCGATGGCAGCGGTAGCGGGAGTCAGAGCACCGGAGAGCTGACGGCGGAGACGGAAACGGAGAGCGATGAGGAGGACGCTCTGGAACAGTTGCAGGATGCATTCGCACAGATGATGGAGGTGGTGCGTGAACTGGCCGAGGAGATGTCTACCGATGCCCTCAAACTTACGGGGCGCTTCAAATGTGTGCGTACCGAGATCGAGTTTGTACCGCGTGTGACCGATGAGGACGAGGATCACGAAATGGATGAGGAGATTTTAGGGATGGAGGTCGAACTGGTGATGGTGCTCAAGCTTTTCGAGGAGGGACGCGCCAGGGCCGATGATCCCCCCGCCGTTGAGCTGCAACTCGATGTGGATGATTTCGAGCGCCTGCATGAGACGCTGGATATTGCTTTAGAACGCGAGCGGAGGAGCCGCCGGCGCAGGCAGTAGTGCTGTACAATGCAGGAAGCTGTTTTTTTTACGTGTTTTTGTCAGAGAGGATAACAAACATGGCCCGATCCATTACCATCGAAGATCTGTACCGCATCAAGTTTGTGAGCAGGCCGCGTATTTCACCCGATGGGCAGCGTGTTGCCTTCGTCGTCACGCGAATCGATGAGCGCAAACATGAATATCGCTCGGCGATCTGGCTGTCCCCGGCCGATGGCGGGGAAGCGAGAGTCTTTACGGCTGAGAGCAAGGCTACGAGCAGCCCGAGCTGGTCTCCCGACGGGCGCTGGCTGGCCTTTGTCTCTGACCGTGAGGGGACGGCGACAGGCAAGGACGAGAAGGCGCGGAAGAAGCAGGGGAAAGGAAAACCCCAGATCTGGCTTATCCCAACCGACGGGGGCGAGGCGCGCCAGCTTACCTTCATGGAGCACGGCGCCTCCGCGCCGGTCTGGTCGCCTGATAGCAAGCGCCTGCTCTTTAGCGCTCAAGTCGGACCGGCGGATGAAGAGAACGAGGAGGGGGAGCCGCTGCCGAAGGTGCGCGTGATCGACAGACTGTGGTACCGGCTCGATGGTGTTGGCTTTATCTATGAACGGCGCTCCCATCTCTTCCTGCTTGATATCGCGGGCGGTGAGCCACAGCAGTTGACCGATGGCGATTGGGATGACAGGGATGCAGCCTGGTCGCCCGACGGCACGCAGATCGCCTTCGCCTCGAATCACGCTGAGGACCGCTGGCGCCTGCCCGGCGCCGACATCTACACGCTCTCGCTCAAGGATGGACAGGCCGGCGCGCTGCGCTGCCTCACCGATGGCTCGCTGGACAGCGCCGCTCCATCCTGGTCGCCCGATGGCAAAACCATCGCTTTCCTCGCCTCGCCCAAACTGCACTCCGCGGGCCAGGTCTACCTTTACACCATTGCGTCTGACGCCGAGCAGGCGCCGGCCACCTGCATCTCAAAGGAGTTCGAGGGAACCTGCATGGACTGGACCAACAGCGACATCGGCGACGAGCATCTTATGCCCGCCCCCGCGTGGTCATCCGATGGCGAAACTCTCTATCTGCTGGCCTCACAGCGTGGCGCAACGCGGCTCTACGCCATACCGCGCAGCGGGGCGGACCCCCGGCCTGCGACGCTGACGCCGGGCGATGTGCATGTGCGCGACTTCAGCATCGATGACGCTAAAGACAGGCTGGCGCTGCTGGTCGCGACGGCAACTCGCCCGCAGGAGATCTTTGTGCGCTCCACGGCCCCATCCGATGAGATGCGGCGTATTACTGGCTTCAACGATACACTGTTCAATGAGCTACAACTGACCGCGCCAGAATATATGCCCTATACAGGAGTCGACGGCTGGCCGATGGATGGCTGGATCCTCAAGCCGCCCGACTTCGATCCGGCGAAGAAATATCCGCTGGTGGTGGAGATCCACGGCGGCCCTCATACGCAGTATGGCTACGGCTTCTTCCATGAGATGCAGATGCTGGCCGCCGAGGGCTACGTTGTGCTCTACACCAACCCGCGCGGCAGTTGCGGCTATGGCTATGATTTCGCCAACGCGGTACGCGGCGCGTGGGGCGAGAAAGATTCGCTGGATATCATGCTGGGCGTGGACGCTTTGCTGCAACGCGGCTACATCGATGAGCAGCGCATGGGTGTAACCGGCGGCAGCTATGGTGGCTTCATGACGAACTGGCTGGTCGGCCATACGGACCGCTTCAAGGTTGCGATTACTGACCGCTGCGTGTCGAATATGGCGACAATGTTCGGGGCCAGCGATATCGGCTGGGACCTGGCCGACGATAACCTGGAGACGACGCCGTGGGAAGACCTTGAGAAGTACATGAACATGTCGCCGATCAAGTACGTGGAGAACATCCATACGCCGCTGCTCATTATCCATAGTGAACAAGATCTGCGCTGCGGCATCGAGCAGGCAGAGCAACTCTTCGCGGCGCTGAAGTGGATGGGGCGCGAGGTGAAGTTTGTACGCTTCGAGGGACAGAGCCACGGCCTCTCGCGCGGCGGGCATCCAAAGTCACGCATGGAACGCCTGCGCCATATTCAAAGCTGGTTTGCGCGCTATCTGAAAAGCGTGAATTGAGATATCAGGGGCGAGATATCAGGAGAGACGAGGTGAGA
>DATGLE010000108.1:0-31599 GCA_035294325.1 Ktedonobacteraceae bacterium
GCCTGGCGCACCGGGTGCGGAGAGGTCATATCGACGCCGGCTTTTTTCAGCAGTTCGATGCTGTAATCGGATGAGCCGGAGCTGAGGAACTTCAGGTAACGGTCAACGGCGGGCTGTCCCTCCTGCAAGATCTGCTGTACCAGAGCGGAGGCGGCGGAGATGCCCGTCGCGTACTGGTAGACGTAGAAATTGTAATAGAAGTGAGGGATGCGCGCCCATTCGATGGCGATCAGATCATCGATGACCGTTTCCGCCCCGTAATACTTCTCGTTGAGCGCTGTATACATCGCGCTGAGTGTGTCAGCGGTCAGCGGCTCGCCCTGTTCGGCGCGCGTATGGATCTGCTGCTCAAATTCCGCGAACATCGTTTGCCGGAAAAGTGTGCCCCTGATCTCCTCCAGCGAGTGATTGAGGATGGCAACGCGGACGGCGGGATCCTGGGTATGCTTGAGCAGGTATTCGGTGAGCAGCCCTTCGTTCAGCGTCGAGGCGACCTCGGCCACGAAGATCGTGTAATCGCCGTACTGGTAGGGCTGGTTCGCGCGTGTATAGTACGAGTGCATGGAATGACCCAGTTCGTGAACCAGCGTGTACATGCTCTGGCGATTATCGACGAAGCTCATGAGGATAAAGGGCTGCGTGCCATAGGCTCCGCCGCTGTAGGCTCCGCTGCGCTTGCCGGGCGTCTCATAGACATCGATCCAGCGCTGCTGGAAGCCCTGCCTGAGCGTATCGATGTAGCGCGGCCCCAGCGGAGACAGCGCCGCTATAACGGTATCCCGTGCCTGGTCATAGCTGATCTCATCGGTGGTTTCCTCGACGATGGGTACGTACAGATCGTACATATGCAGTTCATCAAGCTGGAGGATGCGTTTGCGCAGCTTGAGATAGCGGTTGAGCAGAGGAATATGCTCGTTGACCGTTGCCACCAGATTGTCGTAGACGCTGACCGGGATGTTATAGCGTGCCAGGGCGCGCTCGCGGCTGGTAGCGTAGTTGTGCTGTCGCGCGAAGAAAATGTCTGCCTTGACCTGGGCCGATAGCGTTGCCGCGATGGTATTGCGCTGCTTGAGAAAGGCGTTGTGCAGCGACTCGAACGCGTCTTTGCGCACGCGCCTGTCGTAGCTGCGAATATAGTTCAGGTAATTGCCCTGCGTCAGCTCAACCTCTTCGCCCTGCTCATTTTTGATAGGTTCCAGGCGCAGATCGGCGTTATCGATCATTGAAAAGATGTTATCGGGGGCGTCGGCCAGCTCGCCGGCGGCTGCCAGAACGGCCTCGACCTCCGCCGAACGGATATGGGGACGCTTGCGGCTCAGATCGCGTAATTGCTGTCCGTAGAGCGCCAGACCCGGCGTCTCCTGCATGAAGCGATCAAGCGTCTCCTGGGGTAGAGCCAGGATTTCCGGCTCGATGAACGATGCCGCCGTGGATGCCTGCACGAACAACTGCGTGGCGCGATCCACCATGCCCTGATAGATGCTCCTGGTCGTGTCCTCGTCGCGGCGCATAGATGCATAGGAGTAGAGGCGCTCAAGCGGCTCAAAGATAGAGTCGCGCGTCTGTAAAACGGTGAGCAGCGCGCCTCCGCTGTTCGCCAGCGTTCCTTTGAGCGCTTCAAGTTCCGGCAGCCGGCTCTGAAGCGCCTGGAAATCGCGCTCCCAGTCCTCGTCGCTTGCGAAAATGCTTTCCAGGTTCCATTTAAACTCGGTAGGGATATCTTCTCGTTTCTTGTATGTCTGCAAGATAGGCACAACCTTTCCTGATAGGATGAGTTTTGCGATGTAATCTATATCATATCATACCCCTGCTATTGCTCGCGCCTGCGGCGCTGGCCTTTGTGGAATGTGATGTGTGGCCCGGGCGTTTCGCGCCCGGGCCACACATCACATTCCATCCCTTGCGCGGCTTCGCCGCGCGAACGCCCGACGAGGGAGAATGAGGGCGTAGAGAAGCAGGCATACTCTCCTTATAAAAAATTATAATGGTTGGGAGAAAGAGTTCTCTTCTAAGGAGGTTGTTTGCTATGGCCCTTATTCTTTCGCGCGCTGATGTGCGGCGCTGTCTGACAATGAGCGAGGCGATTGAGGCGATGCGCGCGGCCTTCACGGCGCTGTATTATGGGCGTGCCCGCATGCCGCAGCGGGCGGTGGTTGAACTTCCCGAGCAGGGCGCCGTTTTGTGTATGCCCTCGCTGCTGCAAACGGATGGGCAGGAGTCGTTCGGACTCAAAGTTGTCTCCGTGGTGCCGGCGAATCCGGCGCGCGGGCTGCCACTGATCCACGCTTCGGTGCTGCTGCTGGACGCCACAACCGGCAGGACGCTGGCGATGATGGAGGGCGGCTGGCTGACGGCGCTGCGCACTGGAGCCGTCTCGGGCCTGGCAACCGATCTGCTGGCGCGGCGCGATGCCGCTGTACTGGCCTTATTTGGCGCCGGCGCCCAGGCTCTCACGCAGGCGCTGGCAATCCATACTGTGCGCCCGCTGCGCGAGATCCGTGTCGTCAACAGGAACGAGGAGCATTATCAACATTTTGTTGCTCAATTGCGCGAACTGCTCGGCGAGGACTGCCCGCCCGTGCGGCGCGCTGCCTCCGCTCAGGACGCGCTGGCCGGAGCCACACTGGTCGCGTGCGCAACGACTGCCAGGGCGCCGCTCTTTCAGTGGGAAGATGTAGAACGGGGGACGCATATTAACGCGATAGGCGCGTTTATGCCAGAGATGTGCGAGGTTGCTGCGGAAACGCTGGCGCACGCGCGCATCGTCGTTGACCAGAGGGAGGCGGCGCTGGTCGAGGCCGGCGATCTGCTCCAGGCGCTTCATGCCGGGCGCATCGCCGGCCCCGAAGCGTGGAGCGAACTGGGCGCGCTCGTCGCGGGCGCTCAGCCGGGACGCCGGGAGGATGATGAGGTCACATTCTTCAAGTCCGTGGGCATTGGCGTGCAGGATGTGACGGCGGCGTGGTTTGTCTATCGTAAGGCGCGCGAACTGGGAGTCGGAGTGGAGGTAGAGGTATAAACATGCTGTAAGGGCAGCCTGCGGCTGCCCTTACAGCATGTTTATAGGACAAATTTCTTTATGCATCGAGCAGCAGGTCGTCGCGCTCTCCCCACTTGGAGAGGAAGCGATAGAAGTTGCGTTTAGTCAGGCGCTGGCGCTCGGCATCAGAGATGCGGGGATCCTGTGGCACCGCATGGCAGGTGATCGGCAGGGCAGGAGTCACGACGGCGCGCGCGCCTTTATCGCGGATGGCGAAGTTGAAATCGACATCCATAAATTGTGGATAGCGGTAGCGCTCATCGAAGAGGCCGACCTGCTTGAGCAGTTTGCGCCTGAAAGCCATGCATGAGCAATCGACGGCCTCGACCTCAAGATCGTGGCTCTCCTCGAAGTGGCGCAGATCGCTGGTATGCAGACCATGCAGGCCAGTGATACCGACGCCGCCATCGGCCAGCGTCTCCTCCAGGGGAGCGAAGATGTTGCCGGTGAGTTCGGCGCCCGTGTCGAGGAGCAGAATATAGCGGCCACGGCTCTGCTTGAGGCCCACGTTGCGCGCCTCTGCCACGCCCATTGGCCGCGTCGCCCGCAGGAGGCGCAGGCGCGGCTCCTCGCGCCTGAACGCTTCGGCCCACAGGTCGCTGCCGTCCTGCGAGGCGTTATCGACCAGGATGATCTCAAGCGAGGTACTGCCAGCGTGGCGCACAATGCTTTCCACACAGCGGCGTGTATAATCAAAACTGTTATGGGACAGGATATTGACGGAAAAGGTAGCGTGATCGGCCTGGTCGAGCAGCGATGGCAACTGGCGAGCTGTGCGATAGAGCTTGCCGTCAACCTCGATGCTCGGCAGGATAATCAGGTGAGCGCCATGCGGGTTATCCTTGATGACAAAGCCGGCATCCTCGATCTGCCGTTTGAGCGCGTCGGCGCGATCATAGTGGCCGCGCCTGCGCAGGATGTCGCGCTCGCGAGAGAGCGCCAGGATCTCCGGGGGGATGCCATGACGATATGATTGGGTAGTCATTCTGCCTTCTTCCTTCCTTCCTTGCTACCTGATTGACACTATCCGCGTTGATTGTCCGATTAGTAGCCCAGCGCCAACCCATCACAGCGTGGATCGGCGGCTCCTTCAAAAACATGCATCTCGGGGTTGATGAGGATGGCCTGTGCATGTCCCATGCCATCCTCCCACGGTCCATATATAAAGATGCGATGGCCCATCTCCGAAAGCGCCGTCGATACCTGATCGGGAAAACGATCCTCCAGCATGACGCCCTCGGAGATCGCATCGGAGAGGTATTCGTCAACGTCGGCCTGCGCCGCTATTTCCAGCGCTTCCGCCGCGGCTGCACTCTGGAAGCGCCCGCTGCGCCAGCGCGGAGCCGAGATCGCTTGCTGCACATTCAGCCCGAAATCTAGCAGCGCGGAGATCAATTGGATATGAATTTGCGGCTGAGCATCGGCTCCCATTGATCCCAGCACGATATATGGAGCGCCATCATGGAAGATCAGCGCCGGAGTGAGCGTGTGCATCGTGCGTTTTCCCGGCTGGAGATAGTTGACGTGGCGCGGATCGAGGGAAAAATACGAGCCTCGATTATGTAAAATTACGCCGGTATTGCCTCCTACGATGCCGCTGCCAAAACTGCTGTAAAGGCTCTGGATCAGGGAGACCACGTTGCCGTAACGGTCCGCCGTACACAGGTACATCGTGTCGCCCTCTTTTTCCAGTCCAGGCCCGACGTGACGCGCGGCCCGCTTCAGATCGATGCGCGCACGCTGCTGCTCCGCGTAGGCTTTGCTCAATAAACGTTCTACTGGTATATCAACGAAGGCGGGATCGGAGATGTAACGATCCCGGTCAGCAAAGGCGAGCTTTTTCGCTTCTAGCAGCACATGCAGGTACTCGGCGCTCTGATAGCCGTAGGATGTGAGATCGTAGCCTTCAATGATATTGAGCATCTCTAAAGCGGTCAGTCCCTGCGTATTTGGCGGGAACTCGTAGACATCGTAGCCCCGATAGCTGGTGGTGATAGGCTCAACCCAGTCGGAGTGGTGCCGCTGCAAATCCTCCATGCTCAGGACACCGCCGCACTGCTGCACGTATTCCGTGATCGCCCTGCCCAGTGGGCCGCGATAGAAGGCATCGCGTCCCTCTTGAGCCAGCAGCCGGTAGGTACGTGCCAGGTTCGGCTGGCGCAGGATCGCGCCGGCGCGTGGCGGCTGCCCTCCCGCCAGGAACGTCTCAGCGCTGCTGCTCCACAGTCCCAGGATGCCGGAGACCGCATCTTCCAGCCACATATGCAGCTTCGGGCTGACGGGCATGCCCTCCCCGGCATATTCGATGGCCGGGGCAAAGATCGTCTCTGCCGGCAGCGTCCCGAAGCGTTCCAGCGCCTCAAACCAGCCATCGACGGCGCCGGGCACATTGATGGAGAGCGGTCCGCGAGCGGGAATGCGGCGCAGCCCTTGCGCCGCGAAATATGCGGGAGTCATACCCTCCGGTGCACGCCCGCTGCCATTGAGGGCATAGAGCCGCTGCGTTTTTGCTTCCCAGATGAGCATAAATACGTCGCCGCCTGCGGAGCACATCGCGGGATAAACTACGGTCATAGCGACATTGGCGGCGAGGGCTGCATCGATAGCATTACCGCCCCGGGCCAGCATAGAGAGGCCGGCCCGCGTAGCAAGGTAGTGAGCGGCTGCGACCATGCCACGGGTGCCCAGGACCGGCTGTTCGGAGAGCATGATAGGGAACTCCCTTCCTTCAAAGGTGCAGATTGATGTCCTGGTAAGTATTATACAATAGTTTCGACGCCGGCTTTCAACTCTGCCCCGGACGGCTCAGTGCCTGCGGCAAGGGATCTGCATAGTTACGGCAGATCTATTTCTGCGGGTAGAGAAATGCTCTGTAGCGCTCTTCGGCTGCCGCAAAGGCGCTCTGTTCGGCGGCGTTCAGGGGAGTGAAGAAGGTGGGAGCAACAATGGCTGCATCCTTTTTCAAGGTGGCTTTCCATGTGCCGGCAATCTGACCATCGATAAGAATTGTGCGGTTAGAGAGGATGTCGCCACGTCCGCCTGGCTTATGTACCTGCGACTCGTCAAATATCGCGCTGCGATCTGTGTAGCTAACGATGTATTCGTCAAAATTCGGCAGCAGGTAGACCGTCGGGGATGGATCCTTTACGGATGGTGTAGATGGGGGGAGCCAATAGGTCTGGCCGTCTATCTCCTCGTGTATGAACTGAGAGCCGACCATCGCAAGACCAGCGCGAGCGTCGGCTGCGGTCAGACTCGACCACCACACGAAATCTTGCAGCGTCGCGGGACCGTGGCTCATGAAATAGCGGCTGGTGAGACGTGCCAGAGCTTCCTCGCGATCTATGGTTTCGGCCTGTGGTGCCCGCTCATCAAGTAGAGCGTAGGTGAATTGCTTGCCCCGTCTCGCGCCACTACAGATGATCCCGTCCAGCTCGGCGCGCATGATGATGTAGCCGAAGCGCAGTAAGTCTCCGGTCTCGATGCCAGCATGGTTGAGCGCGGACCGCAGTTCCTGACGGGTGAGCTGCTTGCCGCCCCGCAATGCCTCTGCCAGCGCGGCGTTGCTGCGAGCGAAGATAGCATCGTCTAATCCGGCCTGGCGATAATAATAGGCGTTCAATGCATTGACGCGTGGAGCGGTAAGGGCGAGCATCCAGCGAATAGCGGCGGGCGAGACGAAATGCCAGGTGGGCCGCAGGATATGGGTGCGCAGAATGGCGCCATCGGCCATAGCCTGCTCGATATCGTCGTCGGTGGCGCCCGGCAAACGCAGTCCCACCGCCCACTTTGCCGCCCCGTAGTCCTGGGCCTGGACAGCGCCCAGCCATTGTACCACCGCTTCTGGCGTATCGAAGCTTCTCTCGTTTTGTCTGGTGATGAGCTGGTTGTAAAGCCGCTGCTGTGCGATGCCCAGATCTGGCATGGTAGCTCCTCTCTTGCTGGCTTGACGTGTCTACGTCTTCAGTATACTCTAGAAGGAGGACGGAATCAGCCCTTCTTTGAGAGAAAAGAACTAATGAACGCTATGTGCATGTTTTTGTGCGCCTGCGGCATACCTGGGAGGTGAAGATTACGGGCACAGCGCCTACGGCGCTGTGCCCGTAATCTTCACCTCCCAGCGAACCGCGCAGCGGTGAGTAGTCAGCAAGACTTGCAAATGGTGTTAATGAGATTGCGGAAAGCGAAGAGAGATCATGTATCATCCTACCAGTCGTGTGCTCACCGTGCTCGAATTGCTGCAAGCCAGGCCATCTATCACTGGCCCGGAGCTGGCTGCTCGCCTGGAGATGGATGTACGCACAGTACGGCGCTACATTACGCATCTTCAGGATGTCGGCATTCCAATCGAATCAAACATTGGGCGGCATGGCGGCTATCGGCTGCGTCCTGGCTTTAAGCTGCCGCCGCTGATCTTTACGGAAGAGGAAGCGACGGCGATCATGCTGGGTTTGCTGGCGAGCACATGGCTGGAGATCGAACAATCGCAGGCTGCCATCGAAGGAGCGCTGGCAAAGGTTTCGCGCGTGCTGCCGCTGCCGGCGCGAGAACGCCTGCAAGCTGTTACCTCACACCTGGTCCTCTTTCCGCACGATCAGCAGGCGCGGCCCGATGCCTCTCTGCTGATCGAGCTGAGCGGCGCTATTCACGCCTCGCAGCGCGTCGCCATCGACTATCGCTCGCATCGCCAGGAGGTCACACACCGCAAGGTTGAGCCGTATGGCATTACCGGCTGGAAGGGGCACTGGTACCTGACCGGCTACTGCTGCCTGCGGCAGAGCTACCGTACCTTTCGGCTGGACCGCATTCAGCGGGTCCAGGTCCTCGACGAGACTTTTGAGAAAGCGGAAGGGTTCGATTATGAGGCGTTTGTGAAGGAGAGATATAAGTCGAGCGGCATGCAGATGGAGATCGAGTTTCAGGCAGACATGGCTACTGTGCAGCAGCGAATCACGGCGTTGTATGGAACACTGACGCCCACTCCAACGGGGGTACTGCTGCGGGAGCAGTACGATGATGTAGAGAGCATGGCGCGCTATCTGATGGCAATCAATCTTCCATTTGTTGTTCATCACCCACCAGAATTGCGTGAAGCGCTGCGGTGGCTGGGAGAACGGATGATTCAGATGGCGAGTGTGCTGCCCGCTGATGACATCTCATCTGGGCACGGAGAAGAGAATGACAAGGATGACGACGTGTAGGAGGGTGAAAAGGGCGAGCAGCCACATGATCCAGGAGAATTCTCGCTGGAATGCTCGCTGCTCGCGTATAGAGGTGTTTGCGTAGGCGCCGGGCGAGCGCTCGGCGGCAACGAGACCCATGGCGATGCGCAGGCGCACCGGTGAGCGTATAGAGGAACGGCGCATCTCCGCGAGCAGCGCCGCGTGGCAGCGCTGGCAAAGCACCCATTCCTGGCGCGGCTCCGGCGCGTCCTCCGGCTCTTTGAGAGCGGTGCGACGAAACCAGATAAAGCTCGTGCAGATAGAACAGCGCATGCGTTTGTACCAGCGCCCCCTCTGCCCTGTTTCTCGCCGGGGAGTGCCTGTTACATCATTTCCTGGTAACATAAAGCCGTTCGCTCGCTGTCTCCTCCATGTGGGCCTGCCTGGTTATCGGCAGAAGGGAGGACTCTTATTGCTCGCGTCACACGAAACTGTACAGCAGAACAGTACCAACATTGTATCATATAGATCGTAATATGTCTGCGCTATTGCCATAATCTTTCAGGGCTGTTGCAAAGTCCCTGGTTGCCCCCTTCGGCGGGAGGAAGCGAGGGCACCTCGCGCTCCGGCAAGGGGCGGCCGCCCCTTGCATCCTCATCTTTCCGCCATAGCTTCCTCATTTCTGCACTGGTTGTAAGCAGTTCGTCCAGCGTCCCTTCTGCCTCGATCCTGCCATCCTTGAGTACGATGATGTGATCGGCGCGGCGCAGCGCGGCGCGACGGTGCGAGACTGCCAGGCAGGTCACATCATCCCGTTCAAAGATGCGTTCCCACAGGGTACGTTCGGTCTCGACATCAAGAGCGCTGGACAGGTCATCGATCACCAGCAACTCGGCGGAGCGTACCAGCATGCGCGCCGCCGCTGTGCGCTGTACCTGACCGCCTGAGAGCTTGACGCCGCGCGTTCCCACCGGCGTCTCCAACCCTTCCTCCAACGCCTGCACGTCGTGATCCAGGACAGCGCCGCGTATGGCTGCGGCCAGGGCAGCGGGATCGCCGGGGCGTCCCAGCAAGATGTTCTGCTTGAGCGTCTCGCTGAACAGGCGCGGCACCTGCGCCGTGTATGCCGCACGGGGCGGCACAAGGAAGGAAGCCGCATCGTCCACGGCGTGACCGTTCCATCGGATCTCACCCGCATCTTTGGGCAGCAAGCCCAGGAAGGTCTGTAGCAGGGTTGTCTTGCCGCTGCCTGTACGCCCCGTCACCACCGCCAGGGTGCCGCGTGGCAGGCGCAGGTCTATCCCGGCGATCCCGCGCCCCGACTCTGGATGGCGGTAGGTCAGCCCGCGCGCTTCTATCAGGATCAATCGATCCGCTGCGCCCTTCGTCGATTGCGGCACCGCAGGCAGGGGACCGTGCAGGTAAAGGGGAGTATGCGCCACCAGCGCATCGGGCTGAACATCGCCCTGCAAGGCGTGCAGGCGTGCGAAGGCGACGCCTGTCTGCCGGTAGCGCGCCAGAAATCCGCCAAGTTCGGTAATGAAGTCGGCGATGATGCCCAGGTAGGTGACAAAGAGGGCAAAGTCGCCCACTGTCAGGCTGCCGCCGCGCAGGTTGTTGGCGGCCAGCAGCATGATCAGACCGGTGCCCACGCTTACCGCGTTGGACGTGATAGCGTTCAAGGTCTGCGTCGCCAGGCGATCAGCCAGCATAGCGCTGCGGCGCCGCTCGTTCAGGCGGCGGAGGCGCGCCACGATGCGCTCCTCGGCATTAGCCGCCTGAATCGTCTGTACCGCCGCCAGGATATCGCCGATGGCCCCCGTGACCTGGCTGGTGGCCTGGCTGCTGGCTGCCCGGTAGCGCTCCAGCACGGCGCTCGCCCTCCGCGTGATGAGCGCTGCGACTACAAGGGGCAGGATGATGACCAGCGTCATGAAGGCATCGATACGCAGCAGCACCACGAAAGCTACCACGGCCAGCAAGCCCTGTCCCGCAATCTCGTCGCTCCAATCCACAGCGTCCTCGGCCTCATAAGCGTCGTCGCGGAAGCGGCTGATGGTTTCGCCGATAGAATACGGCAGCGCCCGGGCGCCAGGTCGTTTCAGGATATGTCGCAGCAGGTTGAGTCGCAGCAGCCCACTCATCGTGAAGCGCATGAGGATTTCGACAAGGCCGGCGCTGAGCATCAGAGCTACGCGGCTCACTGCCAGCGCCACCAGCAGCAGGATCAGTCCCGTCGTGCCCATCGATACATGTGCCTGTCCGGTGAGCGTATCGAAGAAAGCGCGAGCGATCAGCCCCGCCAGCAGTTCCAGGAAACCGAACGTGCCCCACAACAGCGCATGGAGCAGGTAGAGCCAGGGCCTGTAGCGGACCATTTTCAGCAGGTAACGCCAGGTTGGGATCGACTTCATAAACGAGAGACCTCCGTCGTTTCGACGCGCAGCAATTCGGCAAAGCGCGAAGCGGGATCGGCAGCCAGGACAGGTCGCGGCCCGTGCTCACGCACCTGCCCGTCCTCCAGAACAAGAATATCATCGGCGTAGGCGAGCGTATCCAACCGGTGTGCCACGATGATGCCGGTACGTCCCTGGATCATCCGGCCCAGCGCTGTATGTACCAGCCGATCTGTGGCCGGATCCAGGCGAGAAGATGGCTCGTCCAGGATCACCAGGTCGGGATCACGCAGCAGGACGCGCGCGCATGCCAGCACCTGCGCCTGCCCGGCAGAGAGTGCGGCGGAGCCGGGCAGAAGCAGGGTATCCAGCCCGCGCGGCAGTTCCCGCAGCCAATCAGCCAGGCCCACGGCTTCCAGCGCGGCGCGAATCCTCTCATCCGGCACGCCGTCATCGAATAGCGTCAGGTTATCGCGAACACTGGCCTGGAAGATCTGCACCTCCTGTGTGACCAGGCCGATGCGGGCACGCACTGCTCTACATTGGACCTTCCGCAGGTCCACACCCCCCAGACGCACAATACCAGCCTGTGGATCATGGAAGCGCAGGAGGAGCCGTGTCAGCGTCGTCTTCCCGCTGCCTGTGTGCCCCACCACACCGAGTACACGGCCCGGCGAGAGCGTCACGCTGACTTCGCGCAGGACCGGGGCGTTCTCCACGTAGCCGAATGATACGCCGTCAAACTCCACAGATAGCGGGCCTGGCGGAAGAGCGATGCCAGGGCCATCGGTAAGGCGCGGCTTCATACTCAGGAGCGCCTCGACACGGGCTATGCTTGCGTCCGCCTGCTGCAAGTCCTGCACTTCGTTGCGAAGCTGCTCGGTTGGCTGGCTTAGCATCACGGCGCACTGAAAAATCAGATAGACGGTGCCGATAGTCAATGTGCCGGCCTTGAAGAGCAGGGCGCTCAGGGCAAAGGAGACCGCCATACCGAGTGCGAACAGCCCGAGACTGGTGGCCCGCATGCCGTAGCCCCACATCTGCGCTCTGCGTGTCACAGCCAGCCACCAGCGCATCACCTCGGCGCAGCGGCGCAGTACAAATGCGCCAGCCCCACTGGACCGGATATCCTCCAGACCTGCCAGGTATTCGCCCAGGAAGCCATAGAAGTCGGCGCTGGCCTGGCGCTCCGCTGCCCAGGAAGGGGTGGCAACGGCGCGGATACGGAACATGCCTATCAGAGCCAGTGCAACAAAGGCGCTCATTACGAGGCCGATCCGCCAATCCACGTGGTAGAGCAGCCCGAGTACGCCCAGCAGCAGGAGGCCGTTGCCAGGTACATAGACCACGAACCGTGAGAAGAAGCGTGCCAGCGTGGTCACGTCACCATCCACGCGCTCGATCAGCTCGCCTGGCGTATGGGCCGTATGAAACGTGGCATCCAGCCGCAGCAGATGGGCAACGAGGTCGACGCGCAGCGCGTTGGTGGCCGCCCAGCTCACATTTTCGGCCACGCAGGTTTCGGCTACTGCCATTCCCTGTCCCGCGAAGGCCAGGCCCATAGTCAGCAGCGCCAGGACAATAAGACCGCGCAAGTCGCCGCCCGAAGTGGCCTGATCGATGAAGCGACTTGTAACCAGCGGGGCGATTACCTGCACACACATGGTGCCGCAGAGGATCACAGCGAGCAGGCTCATCCGCAGCCATTGGGGCCGCAGGTAGTGGACCAGCAGCCGCCAGTATCGTTTAAGCTGAACGTACATAAATTGGTATTCTTTCCTTCGCTCGTCAGCGTCGTCAATGCATTTTGCAGAACATGAGCATATAAGGTATGCGAATGCAGGATTTCTGCACAGCAGGGATAGAAGTTAGCCCACGATGCAGTGAGGCTATAGATGGTGGAGTGTGGTGATGCTGGGCGGAAGTCAATGCAGCGCTGCTGATGAGCAGGCGAGCAAAAGTAGCCCTACGAGGCGAAGTGGGCTGGTTGTGAAGAGCGAAAGGAAAGCTACAAGAGAAGAGTATCTTTCTGTAGTCTGCCGAAACAAGAGTATAGTCGTATTTTATAAGCGCGAAATCAAAGCGATATCCGCAGGGAAACGACCATGCTCAGTTACAGACACAACTCACTTCGCCAGCAACACCTTTGCTGTAACCCTGGACATAATAGTTGACACCTCCATAAACAAGATGAGAAAATAATAACCTCAACCTGCCCAAAAGTCAAGCAGGCGAGCGCCACAGCAGGGCTATGTAATTCTCCCCACCCCGCGCCCCGCAAGGGGACTGCCACCCCCTTGACCCCCGCTTCTGACGAGCATTAAATAGCCCTGGCGCCGCAGGCGCTTGCCTTTTATCTGTTATGTTGTGGAAAGGCGCGAAGCGCCTTTCCACAACATAACAGATACCCCCTTGCGCGGCGGAGCCTCGCGCACATCCAGCGAGAGAAGGCTATGGTACAATGGGACAGTCGCAATTTGTGATCTGTCTTATCAGCATAAGAGAGAATGAGGACCCATGCTGTTTTCCTATAGCCATTTTATGCTACATAACGGTTCCCTACGCACTGATTATATACATCAGTGCGAGCGCCGCAGGCGCGAGCAAGCGATGATGCCGGGAAGAAGAATCCTCTGAGAAAGGACATTGCAAATAATTATGCATTATGGGGTCTATATGCCCAACTTTGGCCCCTATGGGGATGCGCGCGTTCTGGCCGATCTGGCGCATGAGGCGGAGGAGGCAGGCTGGGATGGATTTTTCATCTGGGACCAGGTATCGAAGACCACGCTGACACCAACCTTCGATCCGATGGTCGATCCCTGGGTGGCGCTGACGGCGATAGCGCTGCGCACACGCACAATTCGTCTGGGGCCGCTCGTTGCCGCGATGCCGCGTCGTCGCCCGTGGGTGGTCGCTCGTGAAGCAGTTTCGCTCGATCATCTATCCGGGGGGCGATTGAGCCTGGGGGTCGGATCCGGAGGCGGCTATTTCGACTTCGAGGCGCTGGGCGAGGCCACGGAGCCTGAGAAGCTGGCAGCGCTGCTGGACGAGGGGCTTGAGGTGCTGACCGGACTATGGAGCGGCGAGCCGTATCACCATGAGGGAACGTATTACCATATCAAGGAGGCGCAATTTCTGCCGCGTCCACGCCAGTTGCCGCGCATTCCCATCTGGATAGCGGGGATGTGGCCCGCGAAGGCGCCCTTGCGCCGTGCTGCTCGCTGGGATGGTGTTGTCCCTATTGGACGCGACCTGCCACTGACCGCGATGCTCACGCCTGTACAGATGCGCGAAATAGTCAGTTTCGTTGCATCTCAGCCAGGGTACAGCCCGCCGTTCGATGTCATCCACTCGGGGATCACCGGTGGCACAGATGCCGCGCTTGATCGCGAGGTCGTTGCAGCATATCAGCAGGTTGGCGTCACGTGGTGGATGGAGAAGATCGTGCCCGAGCGCTGGGGAAGCTGGACCAGCTGGCCCCTTGAAGCGATGCGTGCGCGGATCCGGCAGGGGCCGCCAGGGAAGCCTTAAGGATAAGGGAAATAGCGAGATCACCGCTGACACGAACTTCTTATAGTCATAGACTATTACAGTACAACACGGAACGGATAGTAAATCAACACCATGAAAGCTGCCGATATTGCCGTTATTTACCAGGATCACTATTTGCTCATTGTTAACAAACCGCCCGGCGTGGTCATCCATCCAACCTATAAGCACGCGGATAATACGCTCTGGGACGCATTGTTGGAATATACGAGGCTGCAAGGCGGCGATGATTGGCGGCCTCCCGTTTTGCCCGACGATCCGGGGTGGAAGCTCGCTCCGCCGGATGTGCGGGTGATGCTGCGGGAGAAACGCATGCAGCGTATCTGGAAAGAGGAGGGGTTGCTGGCACGTCCCTCGCTGCTGCATCGTCTGGATAAAGATACATCGGGCGTTGTTGCGCTGGCCCGTACCGAGCGCGCGCGTCGTCACCTTGTGCGGCAGTTTGAAGATCATAGCATTGTGAAGCGCTATCTCACTGTCGTACAGAAAGGCGTCCCCGACTGGTGCCGGCCTCGCGCTACCTTCAAGGTGACGCGTCGCAGCGATGGTAGTGTGACTGACGCTGCGGCGATATTTTCACCGCCATATGAAGAATATCTGCTTGACGGCCCCTTGAGCCGCGATCCCGATGATCGGCGCCGCTGCCTCGTAGCCGCCGGGGGCCAGACCGCAATAACGGTGGTGAAGGCGCTGGCTAGCGACGGGGGCTTTACACTGCTCGAAGCGCGCCCGGTGACCGGGCGCACGCACCAGATCCGCGCGCATCTTGCCGCACTGGGCTATGCCATTGTTGGCGATAGCACCTACGCGCCGCCCGCTGCGCCGGGCACGCCGCAGGCCGCGCTCGCGCGCCAATTTCTGCACGCGCACAGCCTGACCCTGCGGCGCTATCCAGAGAACGACCTGTGCACTTTCGTTGCACCCCTCGCGCCTGATCTGCTGGTATGGTTGAAACAATGCTTTCCTATAGCCATTGGAATATTACTTCCCACACCTCCAACAATCTGACGCCAGCCTGCCAGAAACAGCTTTTCAGAGAACAACTTTAATCTGTTTCAGCGATATTCCCTGGGATCCAGCTACCGATACCAATACATCCTCATTGCAGGAAGATTGTCTTTCCTCACAAAATCAGGTATGCTTTGTTCCGCAGATTTATTTTTAAAGATGGAGGATACGATGTCACCAGAAGAGCAGCGCTTAAGCCGCGCGGATTTGTTAGCCGCTCTGGAGAAAGGATGGAGACACTATCTGCCAAAATTGAGGGAGCTATCGGAGGAGGAACAGGCTCGTTACGCCCGGGAACAGGGATTTGCCCGTATTGAAGATGTGATCGCGCATATCTTCGGCTGGTGGGAGCTATCGATGCAGCGGACGCTCCAGATCCTGAGCGGCCACGAGGTCCCTATGGTAAACGATATGGATGAGATTAATGCTGAGATAGTCGAACGCTTCAAGCATTGGACGCGTGCAGATATCGAGGAGAGGTTCACAGCGGCGCTGGCAGCCTTCGAACAATTTCTTATAGACTTGCCAGAAAAAGCGCTTGAGAATAACCACATTCACCTCTGGCTGAGCATCGACGCCATTGACCACTACGAAGCTCACCGCCTGCCCAATGGGCCACAACTACCAGGAGCGTAGGCAAAGATGCAGGCACAGTACCCACCCGATAGCGGCTCCCTTGCCGGACTCAGGCCGGAAGAGAAGAAAAAACGCCTGGACGCGATGGTCAGGCTCTGGCAGCGCGATAGCGAGCGCCGCCTGGAACGTGAAGGGCAGCAGGCGTTCATTACCGCTTTGGGCCTGGACGAGTACCGCTACTCCGTCTGGCTGCGTTTCCCAGAGTGGGAGCGCTCCGCTGCCGTGGGACAGGTCGTCACCCTGCGACAGCCACAGCCCGGCGCCCCCGCCACCCCCACGCTCTTCAGCCTGTGGCGGCGCGACCCGCTCTTGAAGAAGATGCCCGATTGGAAGACGCAGCTGCCCAACGAGACCGTCTTCAATATCATTGTGCGTATCACACCCGGCGGGCTGGGCGAAGGGAGCAAGTGGGCGGTGATGATGCCCAGGGAGATGATCCCGCGCTACAGACCGGGCTGGCCGACGCAGCGAGAATGGATAGCATGGACCGGCGCCTTCGACTGGCTCTCCATCGCGGTCGGCTTCATCCACGCCCTGCTCGATTCGCTCTAGTATGCTCAACATGCCGCTCTCACCAGACGCCTCCCGAACTCTACATGAGCTTCACAACGGCATCGAGAGTAGAAACGCTTTGTAGTTCTGTACCCGGCTTTCTAGCCTCAACACAGGCTCTATGCTTAACGATCCTTGCCCTACCTCCAGTCGGCCAGGAGCGCCTGCGCTGCATTATGCCCCGGCGCGCCCATGACGCCACCGCCAGGATGGACGCCGGAGCCACAGAGATACAGCCCGGCAATCGGCGTGCGGTAGCGGGCGCACTCCAGCGTGGGCCGCAGCGAGAAGATCTGATCGGGCGTAATCTCGCCGTGGAAGATATTGCCGTTGGGCATGCCATAGCGCTGCTCGATATCGACAGGGCTGAGCACCTGGCGATAAAGGACGGCATCAGCGAAGTTGGGCGCGAACTCGGTCAGCGTCGCAATGATGCGGTCCGCCATCTCATTTTTCACCGAATCGGACCACTCGCGCCCTTTCAGATGGTAAGGAGCGTACTGGCAGAACATCGAGATGGTATGGTAGCCCGGGGGAGCAACCGATGGATCAGTAGCAGATTGCATGTAGGCTTCGATATAGGGCCGCTTTGAAAGTTCTCCGCGCATGGCATCTTCATACGCCTCCTGCACCCAGTCGGGCGTCGGGCTGACCTCGCACGAGCCAGCATGCTGCAAACCCGGCGCTGTACCGGGCAGGCAGGTGAAGCTCGGCAGTTCTTTCAAGGCAATATTAATTTTGATGACCGCGCTCTCGGTCTTGAAGCGTGAGATGCGGTGCAAGAAATCCTGATCCAGCCCCGCATCGGCGCAGAACTGCAAGAAGGTGCGTTTGGGATCGGCGTTGGAGAGTACAGCCCTGGCACGCAGTTCCTCTCCATCCTCCAGGCGTACACCCTCCGCGCGCCCATCGTGAACCAGCACCTTCGCTACCCGCGCGTTCGTGCGGATAACAGCCCCGTGCGCCTCGGCGGAGGCGGCCATCGCGAAGCTGATGCGACCCATGCCGCCGCGCACATAGCCCCACAGGCCCTTCTGGCCGTTAACTTCACCGAGCATATGATGCCACAGCACATAGACCGAGCCGGGCGTCTTCGGCCCGAGAAAGCTCCCGATCACGCCCTGTCCCGCGAACGCCGCCCGCAAATAGTCGGACTCGAAATAGTCGGCAAGCATATCGTAGAGATTGCCGAACATCAGGTAGCGGTAGATCTCTTCATCTTCGCCCCGGAAGCGGGCGGCAAGATCGGCAACCGACGGCGGCTCCTCCAGCAAAATCGGATTGAGGATCTCAGATGCACGCTCGAAAAACCGCAAGAAGCGCGGATAGGCTTCGGCATCGTGCGCGGAGAAGCGGCGGATACCCTCTACGGTCTTCTCTGTGCTGGCACGGATGAATAAATAGTTACCATCCTGGAAGGGCACAAACATCTGCGGATCTTTGACATAGGCATCAAAGCCATAGCGATGCAACTCAAGATCGCGAATAATCTCCGGACGCAGCAAGCTCACGACATAGGCACAGGGCGACATTGTAAAACCCGGGAACGGCTCCTCAAGCGTGCAGGCGCCGCCAACGCGATCTCGCTGCTCTAAGACCAGGACCCTCTTGCCCGCGCGGGCTAAATATCCGGCCGCAACCAGGCCGTTATGTCCGGCGCCGATGATGATTACGTCAAATAGATCACTCTGCTTCGCCATACGTGCGTGCTCCTTCTGAAAAGTAGATACAACGGGGCCTGAGCACAGTATAGCATACAGCGCAGATAGATCCCGGTAGGCCGGGTACACCGGCCCACCGGAACATTGCTTACTTCACCGATGGCGGTGCGGGGAACACGCGGCGCACTCGGCCGCGCAGGCGCGCGACCAGCCACCCGATCAGGGCTACAGGAATGAGGTAGACGCTGAAAGCGAGCAGCCAGATGATGAAGGTAATCAGGCCCTGGCCGAAGGCCAGCGACGCCGCGAAAGCATCATGGAATACCTGACCGATACTCCACCCGGCGGGCGGCGGCGGCGGAGGAGCAACCTCTACTGGCTGCAAGGAAACCTCAACGGTATAAAACGCAACCTGGGATTTGAGCGAGTCGAGATGCCCCTCGATGTCCTCGATCTGTCCCTCGATGTCTGTCAGTCGCTGGTCTATCGAAAGAATATCGCCCATCGCCTGCGCATGGGCCATCAGGTCAAGCAGCCGCGATTGCTCGGCCCGCAGGTTCCTGAGACGAGAGGTCGTATCAACATAATCGTTGGTGACATCCTGCACGGACTCGTTGAAGGCTGTGAGCCGGCCGCCATGCTGGCGCGCGTAGTCTCGCAGGTAAGAGTAGACCAGCGGATAGAATTTAGCCTCCACAGAGAAGGCCATCGATATGCTGTAGAGATTGTTACCGGCCTGCTCATAATCGGTGCCAGCCGATGACGAAAGGGGATCGGTCTGGCTGATCCAAGCCTGCAAGTCATCGGCAACCTTTGTGGTATCTTTGACGCTCATACTGACCTTGAGCGTCTTGATGAGGTACTGCGGCGTGGCGACAGTGGATTGGGTGTTGCTGCCCAGCTTATGGGGAGCTTGAACGGAAGTAGAGCCATTGGAGGGTGCCGAGGCAGATGCGCCGTTGTAGCCCGTTCCAGCGGCGCTACGAGCGACGCTGTACTGCTGGGAGGGACCCGGCGCTGTTGAGGTGCTGGCAACATTCATTGTACCGGCCCCACAGGCGGCGCAGAGAAGTGCCAGCAGTATAAGGCTACTTAGCCAGAGGGTACGCCGCCTGCCTTTGATCCATCGGTGTAGCATTGATTTGCTCCTTCATGCACAGGTTTGTTCTGATTTTAAGAATATGAACCATGAGATAGCGCACATAGAGTAGAAGAAGGCTTTACTGCGCCGCGTGGGTAGAGATGCGCTATCTCTGCTACTAAGATGACGATGGGCGGGGATCAATAGTTCCCGATACTGAACCCTCCCGATCAAGAGCCGGAAGCCTGGTCCCCTGTCATCCTTCGCTGCTGCTCAGGAGGACAGGGATGATGACTTTACCGATTGTGGTATTCCCCTACGGACGCAAAGGGTACGCCCTATTAACCGGTTCGTTCAGGGAAGCGGCGGCTCGGCACTGGGAGCGGGGAGTTCGAGCGAATCGCAATAGTCGGTGCATCGCAGAGCAGGCTGCTTGCTATCGGGCTGATACCACCAGAGGCGCTGTATAGCATCCTTCTGCCCGGCTGTCCAGTGGAAGCTAATATCGCCGAGATTGTTGTAGCCAACGATCATCGTTCCGGCCTTCCATTTGCGCAGCAAGCCCTCGTAGTTAAAGAGAACATCGACCAGGTGATTCTTCCGCTTTTCCAGTTCGCGCTCGAGTTGGTCGGCTCTGTGTGCGGCTCTATGGCGCAGCGCATGCGCGGGATACACTACGAGATCGCGCGGCTGCCGGTAAGACAGCCGCTGGTGTCCATGCTGCCTGAGCAGCGCTTGCCTGATATTACGCACAGCCTCACCGACGAGCGAGAGTATGCCGAGAGCCAGACGCACAGGCTTGAGCGAGAAATTGGCAACGTGCTCGCGCGCTGATATCTCCGGCGCAGCCTCACCAGCAGGTGCGGGATAGAGCGTGTTGCGCAGGTAGCGCAGGCGGTAACTGCGGTCCGGCGGCATCCTGCTAAATGCTCCCTTTTCCCACCCCGTAGCCGGCAGCACGACCTCATATGGCGAGCGGGAGGCGGCGATCATGCGTGGCAGCGACCACCAGAACTGGTAGAGCCGTCTGTGGATCAGGGTGTGTATATAGCGGGTGAAGCGGTGGTGATTGCCGGAGACGAGATCCCAGGCGAAGTAGGCGATGGATCCGGCCTGTCGCCGCAGTATGCGCAGCAAGCGCGGATAGCCGATGGCGAGCACAGGGATCTGCGAGCCAGCCCCCTCGTTGCAGAGCGGGCTGGAGGTATAATTGATCAGCCTTGCCGTCTTCCGGGTATGCAGATCCCAGTACTCCATGCTCGCGCCAAAGGCGTAATGTACATCGCCGGCGAGGAACACGACGCGCCGCATTGCGCTAACCGTTTTGAGGAGATGCTGGAAGGTTCCCCACTCCAGTGCCCAGGCTTCGCGGTCATAAGAATAATTGTCCTTGATACGCCAGTGGCTCCAGAACTGGACGTTCTCGACAAAATCGATGCCGATCACAGGCGTGGCCGAGATAATCACGCTGACATCAACGTCCTCGCGCACGTTAGCGGCCAGTTGTGCGTGCATAGCGGCGGGCGAGAGCAGGCCGGGAAAGTCGTCCGGCGCGTGATAGAGACGATGGGTCCGTGTATCCATCACAATCACCTGGTAGCGCGGCGCGGCATAGCTATAGTACCAGCGCAGTGCCTGCTGCGGCACCTGCATCTGGCCATCCTCCAGGCCGAGCGGCATGCCTATGGTATGCTCGATGACGGCCACACGCGCATCCGTCTCCTGACCACGCCAGCCGTCGAGCGCAGTGAGCA
The DNA here is from genome assembly GCA_035294325.1 of Ktedonobacteraceae bacterium. GTDB lineage: Bacteria > Chloroflexota > Ktedonobacteria > Ktedonobacterales > Ktedonobacteraceae > DATGLE01. The sequence goes on from DATGLE010000108.1 coordinate 20,843, forward strand.
GCAGCCCACCCTGCTCACCGGCGAACTGCCGGGGTGTGTTGCCCCATGCCTGAAAGACTGCGTAGGCCAGCAGCGCATTGCGAATAATGCGCCTGCCCAGCGGGTTGAAAATCACGCGCTGGCACCATGCCCCGTCGAGATACCAGTCGTCAGTCACCTCGTGATCGTCGCAGATCATGTAGGTGGCAATGTTCGCCAGGGCGCGTCGCACCCGGGGCAGCGTGTCGCAGAAGCGGTAGAGATGCACCAGCATCTCATCGTAATGTCCGGCAGCTTTATCTCTGGTATACGTGTCGGGAGAGTTCCGCCAGCACTCCTCAAAGGTCGGCAAATCATCCGGCCAGAGCATATCCGACCAGGCAAACAGATACATTGCCACATACTCGTTCAAAGCCAGCAAATGGTTCTGTGCCGTCGTGGTAGTGAAGGCAGCATGGTTGCGAACCAGATCGCTACGACTGGAGGGCGGAAACGAGCGCGCGGGTGCATCGACCAGGGGCAGCCTCTCCTCGACATTGCCAGAGAAAAGGAAAGTGCCCGCATCGATCAGCGCATAGAGCAGAGGAGCAGCAACGTCATCGGCATAGATCTGGTCGCCGGTCAAAAAGAGTTGCTGTGGGCGTCCTTCGTCCCGCCGGATAGCTGTCTCCAGCAGTGCATCGAGGGCGGATAGAGCTTCACGTCCCTCGCCGTGCGGCTTGCGACACGAGCCGTGAATGATTCTGACGCGGTTAAGATCCTGGGGCGGCAGGATGAAGCCGGGCAGGGGCTGGCCCGGATAGCAGAGGCGCGCCAGAGGATCGGCGGCAGCGGGATCGTCAACCAGCACGCCGGGCGTGTAGAGCCGCTCCGCCGGTGCTGCCTCGCTCACATTGCCATCGAGCGGAAGGAAGAACACATCATACCAATAGCTTTCGCCCCAGGTCAGCTTCTCATCCTGCGACCTGGCATGAGCCGTCACCGCGACCACATGCAGGTGATCGCCCAGGCGCACCGTGCTGCGCGTCCCCTCCATGCGCGGCACAGGCGCCCCGGTGGCATCACGCGCGTAAACTCGCAACGTCACCAGCCTCGGCTCTTTCAGCGCCAGCCAGACCGTTGCGGATTCCGGCTCCACGCGCCGCACAATTGGTCCGGCCAGGATCAACGGCAAAGCAGCAAAACGTTCGGCCAGCGGTACCCAGGCCATACGGTAGATCCCTCCTCCTGAATATCACATGTTACTCTCAGTGTAGCGCTCCATCCTGCCGGATGCAAGGCGTAGCAAACGTCTCGCAAGCCCTCGCTTACCCCCCGGGCCAGCCGTTTAGCACGGCGGAGTGGAAGCGCACCGGGAAAGAGACCCACGTCCATGCAGCCGCACGGGGGCACGGCGCGTTATAATTAAATGGAGGCGGCTTAAAGGTCGACTCTGGCCGAAACGCTTCTAAACAGAAGTACTAAATTCATTATTGGAGCCTGTGAACATGAGGAGACTGCGCGCGGCACGCAAATATCTGGCAGCGCTAAACACCCGCCTCATCCTCGTCGCGTGCTGTACAGCTCTGCTGCTCTCCGGCAGCGCCGGGCCGGCATTCGGCCACATCTCAACTCCGTCGCCCCGGCGTACCCACACTGCCTCGCCAGTCATCGTTCAGCCCGCGCAGGCCGGGGCAAGCCCGGAGGATAGCGGGCCTCAGCCATCGATGGCACAACTCAGAACAGTGCAGAGAATCATGGAAGGCATGTCGCTGGACCAGAAGCTCGGCCAACTGCTGATCGTCGAATACCTGGGAAACAGCTACCAGGACAGCGGACTACAGTATATGATAAAGCAGCAGTTTGTTGGCGGTTTCATGTACCAGGAAAGCAACCACAACTTCGACGCGCCTTATAACACCGAGAGCAGCGTCAACGCCTTCTCGCAAGAGGCCATGACCGACGCCGCTGTTCCTCTGCTCATTGCCACCGACCAGGAAGGGGGCCTCGTCAACCGGCTCTACACCTTTCATGGTGATCTTCCCTCAGCGCAGGACATGGCAGCCAGCGGAGATCCGCACGTAGCCTTTGTGCAGGGAGCGCAAGATGCCCAATGGCTGGCGGATCTGGGTATGAACGCCGATCTCGCCCCGGTTGTCGACGTACACACTGTCAACCCCCCTATCCTGGAGACGCGCATGTTTGGCAGCGACCCACAAACAGTTGCCGCCTACGCCGGAGCTTTCCTCGACGGACTACAGGAAAACGGCATCGCAGGCTGCCTCAAACATTTCCCCGGGCTGGGCGCGATCACCTCCGATCCGCACAGCGGACTGCCGGTGGTCAATCGCAGCATGACCGAACTGGAGAAGATAGACCTTGCACCCTACCGGCTCCTGATTTCGCAGGAGCATCCCGCGATGATTATGGCTACTGACGTACTCATGCCTGCCATCGATCCCACGCTGCCCGCCGAGCTATCGCCGAAGGCTATCGACGGCATATTGCGCGGCGAACTGGGATACAACGGCGTCGTCATTACCGATGGTCTCTATATGAGCGGCATCAGCGATCAGTGGACGTTGAGCCAGGCTACGGTGCTGGCAGTTGAGGCCGGAGACGACCTGATCGAAGGCCCATTTACCCCCGATCAGGTATCAGCGGTAGTTAGCGCATTGAAGCAGGCGCTGCAACAGGGACAACTGAGCATGGAGCGGATCGATCAGTCGGTGCAGCGCATCCTGCTCATGAAAATGCAGTACGGAATCATCAAATAGGAAGCCGGACTACTGCTCCAGGTGAGCATTGACGCGGATCGGAACGTTGTTATGCAGTGCCTGCGAGACAGGGCAGCCCTGGCCGGCCTGCTGCGCCGCCTGGTCAAAGCCGGCGGCATCCAACCCCGGAACCTTGCCACGTACATCGAGCGTCATGCTACCGATTCTGAAGCCCGCCTCGGTCTGCTCAAAGGTGCAGACGGCGCTGACCGTCAATCTCTCCGGCGTCTTGCCGGCGCTCGATAGCGTATGCGAAAGGGCCATCGAGAAACAGGCCGCGTGTGCGGCAGCGATCAACTCCTCGGGGCTGGTCTTTCCATCGGAACGCTCTGTACGCGAAGCCCATGTGACCGGTAATTCCGGCACGGCTCCGCTGCCCATACGAACGCTGCCGTGCCCGCGAGCCAGATTTCCCTCCCAGGTGGCCTCGGCTCGTCGTTCTGCTTTCACCATGACTTCCTCTCTTTCTTTGCACTAGCTTTCCGGGCGGGCGACTGCGCCCTCCCGATATCCTACATTGTGCGCGCCACCAGTGGCGTATGACCGCGCAGAATATCCAGCCCCTCCTCAGCGCAGCGGGCTGGATCGGGGGTAATGGTAAGCAGCATAAGTGCATCGGTGCGGGCAATGACGCTGTGAAGTACACTGGCTTCCAGCCTCAGCAGCAGCCCGGCCTGCAACCTGACATGCTTCTCCGGCGTCTCGATGATAATGCGCCCGCGCAGCACCTGCATCAGAACCTGGCCGGGTGAGCGATGTTCCGCCAGTTGCTGGCCGGCGCGAAAAGCAATGAGCACGACGCGGGCCGAGCCGAGGTCCGAGAGCACCTGAATATGCGGGTGGTCATCTCGAAAACGGGCCAGCGTCCGCAGATCGAAGACGATCAGGTTGGTCGTCGTTGACTGCGCATCCGTATGCTCCTGTTCCCCTGCCCCTTCGGGCCTATGCTGCATGATACCCCTCTTCTCGAACAAATGGAAGAGCTGCGAAGAATGTTCTACCCTTTTTATATTACAACTATATTGCAACCCTCTACTGACGCACGGGGCCGTGCTGGCAATGGGGAACCGGCAAGGCGAGGGAACCGGCAAGACGGGGGACCGGCAAGGCGAGGGAACCGGCAAGACGGGGGACCGGCAAGGGGAAGACGGCCGCAAGGGCCGTCTCTACATTTCGTCTGTGCCTGCCAACGGGTAATGTAGAGACGGCCCTTGCGGCCGTCTTGTCCCCTGTCGCGTCCCCCTCTGTCGCGTCCCCCCCTTATCGCGTGATCCGCTAGCGAATTGACTGATCGCGGTGCGTCTGCGGATGAGATTGCTCCAGGCGATAGCTTGTCTGGTAGGCATCAACGACGATATTACAAATCTCCTGGGGATCATCAGAGAGCACCAGCAGCTTATGATCCTCGGGCGAGATTTTGTTTGTTGAGAGCATCATCTCGCGTATCCAGGTAATCAAGCCCTCCCAGAAGCGAGTATCGTAGAGGATCACCGGGAAGTGGCTCACTTTTTTCGTCTGGATGAGGGTAAGCGCCTCGAAAAGCTCGTCCATCGTGCCAAAGCCGCCGGGAAAGATGATGAACGCATGAGAGTACTTGATAAACATCGTTTTGCGCACAAAGAAGTAGCTAAAGTCGAGCGAGATATCAAGATATGGGTTAGCCGACTGCTCAAACGGCAGCTCGATGTTGCAGCCGATAGAGCAATTGCCGCCCTCCTGCGCCCCTTTGTTCGCCGCCTCCATGATGCCCGGACCGCCGCCGGTAATGATACCAAAGCCCGCCTTTGCCAGCAAACGCGCCGTTTCGACGGCTGCCTGGTATGATGGGTCCTCGGGGTGCGTGCGTGCCGAGCCAAAGATGGTCACGGAAGGCGGGATATGCGCCAGCGCATCAAAGCCATTTACGAACTCGCTCATGATGCGCAGGACACGCCAGGGATCGGTAAGCGTGAAATCAAAATGGAGGGCCCGATCAAGGGCATGCAACTCCTCCTTCACTTGCTCCTGAGGAATCGGCTGGCTCGGCCCGACCAGCGGCTGCCTCGGACGGTGGAGCAGGCGCTCGTCCTCAGTGACCATGTGCCCCTGACTCCTGGGCGAGCGATTTGGCGAACGATAGCGGAGAGATGCCTTGCCATTTCTGCGGCCACGATGATTATTCTGAGAACGATTATTTGAGCCTTCTGGAGAGCGGTGATTGACCTTATCCGCGGATCTCTTATCAGCATGATGATTACGACTCATCTATTGACTTTACTCCCTTCCTACGGAGATTATAATCCTATGGGGCGTCAGCGCAACGCAACCTGCCAGTCCCAGCCTTCACAATGGAGCCTATTGACGCGCGTCCAGTATAGCACGGACGCGCGTAAAAATCGAGCAGAGCAGATAAACCGGTATCATGCATCACCAGGAGGACGCCGCTTCAAGATGACCGTGGCGAGTGGGGGCAGCGTTAGCAGGATAGAGTGGGGGCAGGACTGCCAGTAGAGCGGCGCGCTCGGCATCGGCTGCGAGTTGACCAGCCCGCTGCCGCCATAACGCTCGTCGTCGCTGTTCATAAGCTCATAATATTCTCCCGCTTCCGGCACGCCCAGGCGGTAGCCGTGGCGCGGCACGGGCGTAAAATTGCAGATGAAGACGAGCGTATCTTCGACCCGCTGGCTGCGGCGCATAAAAGAGACAACGCTATTATCCGAGTCGTGGGGATCAATCCAGGAGAACCCCCCGGGATCACAGTCCAGCTCGCTTAACGACGGCTCGCTTCGGTAGAGCATATTCAGATCGCGCACGAACTGGCGCAATTGCGCGTGATGGGCATCGCTGGGTGGCTCCAGCAGGTGCCAGTCGAGGCTTTCAGCATAATTCCACTCGCTCCACTGCCCAAACTCGTCGCCCATGAAGAGCAGCTTCTTGCCGGGATGGCCCCACATGTAGCCGTAGAAGGCGCGCAGGTTCGCGAAGCGCTGCCACAGATCCCCCGGCATTTTCCCGATCATCGAGCCTTTCATGTGCACCACCTCGTCATGTGAGAGGGGCAGCACAAAGTTTTCCGAATAGGCGTACATCAAGGAAAAGGTAATATTGTTGTGATGGTAGCGCCGGTGGATGGGATCAAGATGCATATATTCGAGCATGTCATGCATCCAGCCCATATTCCACTTCAGAGTGAAGCCCAGGCCGCCGACGTAGGTCGGGCGCGTTACCAGCGGCCACGCCGAGGACTCTTCGGCAACCGTAATCGTACCGGGCACCTGCCCGTAGACCGCCTCATTAAGCTGGCGCAGGAAATCGACGGCCTCCAGATGCTCGCGTCCTCCATAGCGGTTGGCAACCCACTCGCCGGAGGGACGCATGTAGTCAAGGTAGAGCATGGAAGCGACAGCATCGACACGCAGCCCGTCTATATGATATTCGCGCAGCCAGAACAACGCGCTCGCTATAAGAAAGTTGCGCACCTCGCTGCGCCCATAATCAAAGACATAGGTCCCCCACTGCTTATGTTCCCCCTTGCGCGGATCAGCGTATTCGTAAAGATGTGTGCCATCGAAGTAGCTCAACGCCGAGCCGTCCTTAGGGAAATGCGACGGCACCCAGTCGAGCAGCACGCCGATTCCCTGCCGGTGCATATGGTCGACAAAGTACTGGAAATCCTCGGGCGAACCGAAGCGGCTGGTTGGCGCGAAGTAGCCACTGACCTGATAGCCCCAGGAGCCATCGTAGGGGTATTCAGTAATGGGTAGCAATTCGATGTGCGTAAAGCCCATCTCTTTTACATACGCCGCCAGGGCGTGCGCCAGTTCGCGATAGGTCATAAAGCGATCTTCTTCAACCGCCCCCTCCTGATGACGTTCCGGCACATGACGCCAGGACCCGAGATGGACTTCGTAGATGGAGATGGGCGAACCGAGCTGCTGCCGCTGTTCGCGCTGCTGCATCCAGTCCTCGTCGCGCCACTCGTACCGATGGATATCTGTGACGATGCTGGCCGTCTGGGGTCGCAGTTCGGCGGCGAAGCCATAGGGATCGGCCTTATCCACCGCGTAGTTATTGAAACGCGAGTAGATGGCATATTTATAGAGGCTGCCGGCCTGCACTCCCGGCACGAAGCATTCCCAGACACCCAGGTCACGGTGGCGCAGGTGCATAGGCGTGGCCTTGCGATCCCAGTCGTTGAAATCGCCAATAACGGAGACCGCGCGGGCGTTGGGCGCCCACACCGAGAAATTGACCCCGGCTACCCCATCGACTGTGCGCAGGTGGGCACCCATCTTCTCGTAGAGATGGTAATGCTTTCCCTGTCCGAAGAGATAGAGATCGAAGTCACTCCAGATCGAAGGTATTGTCTGCTCCACCGCAATTACCCCCCTATGCATGGCTACGCTTATTTAAGGTCGTGCCCGATTACTACGACACCCGTTTCCTCGCGCCTGCGGCGCTGGCCCGGAGGGAGAGAGTGTGGTGAAACAGGCGCTCTGCGCCTGTTTCACCACACTCTCTCCCTCCGTGAAAGTGACATTACTGCTATTATCGCCCATAAAAGCAAACCGCACAATGGCAAGACGTGAGATTTTTAAATCGTCCTGGTGAGACCGCGAGGCTCGGCGCGTCGTATATTCACTGGTAACGGCAGATCCTGCCGGTCTATATGAAGGCAGAAAGGGAAGATACTGATGGATATACAACAGCAAAAAAGGCGGCTGGAGGAGAAGGAACGCGAATTGCAGCAGCAGATCGGTGCTCTGACGGAAGCTCATCCCACCCCCGTCGATCCTATAGAGATCAGCGAGGGACCGCAAGATTTCGAAGACACAGCCGTGGACTTCCTGGAGACGCAGAAGGAGCAAGCTGTGCTTGTCAACGAACAGGCCCTGCTGACCGAGGTGCAGAATGCGCTCAAGCGTATCGACGAAGGCACCTACGGGCGCTGCATCGTCTGCGGCCAGCCCATCCCTGAGAAGCGGCTGGAAGCCATCCCCTGGGCCGCACGCTGCGTCAAGGACGAAGCAGCGCTGGAGCAGAAAAATCTGAGCCAGGAGGAGCTCTACAACGCGGATACTCAATAACGTAACAGAGAAAATAAAGCCTTTTCAATTGCAAGGGGATCGGGTACAATAGTCGTACCCGATCTACAGATTGCCGAAAGGAAGAAGAGAACATCGTGACAGCCAGGCGTGCGCGTCTCTACGATGCGCTGGCATTGCTTACCGCCATCGTGGTGATTGTACTTGACCAGTGGACGAAAGCGCTCGTTGTAGCCTATCTCAGTCCACCGGGGAGCAAACCCATCATCCCTTTGATCGGAAAATATCTGGTCATTGACTATACCCAGAATAGAGGTGCCGCTTTTAGTCTCTTCGCCAACAGCGCTATCCTGGTTGTCCTCATCGCCCTGGCCGTCGGCGTCGTCTGCTACCTCTACATACGTATACTCAATTCAGGCCCACTCTTCTATAAGATCGTCTTCGGTATGATTATCGGCGGGGCGCTGGGCAACCTGATTGATAGAGCGCGCCACAGCGGGTACGTCGTCGATTTCATCTCATTCCGCATTCCCGAGATCAACTACTACTTCGCAATCTTTAACATCGCCGATGCCAGCATCTCCGTTGGCGTCTTCCTGCTCTTCCTCCTGGTACTCTTCGGCGGCTTCCATCACGCGGGAGATAGTGGCAAGAAGCGTGAGGAAGCACAGTCCCATAGCGCAAGCAGTGGAACATTACGCAGGACGGAACAAGATGCCCAGCCCTGATATCACGCGCGGCCACAGCCGGAGAACCTGGCAGATCCAGCCGGAGCAGGCGGGGCAGCGGCTTGACCGCTATCTCGTTGCTACGCTCGGCGAAGTCTCACGCACGAGTATCCAGCAGCTCATTGCCGGGGGAGGAGTGCTCGTCAACGGGCGCGAGAGCAAAGCCGGCTATATGCTCAGGCCCGGCGATGAGGTAACGATGCTAAAGGAGGTGGGCGCATCCCGCCCCCAGGAGATCGCAGCGCAGCCTTTGCCGCTCGATATCCTCTACGCAGATGAGGACCTGTTGATCGTCAACAAGGCTGCCGGTATGGTCGTGCATCCCGCGCCAGGCCACCACGATGATACGCTGGTCAATGCGCTGCTGGCGCGCTACCCGGCGCTGCGAGCCGCCGGGGATATGCAGCGTCCCGGCATCGTCCACCGCCTGGACAAGGATACCTCCGGCCTGCTCATCGTTGCCAGAAACGCCCGCGCCCGCGCAGCGCTGATCGAGCAGATGAAGAGCCACGCGATAGTAAAGCGCTATCTGGCGCTCGTTGATGGCGTTGTGCCGCTTGATAGCGGAAGCATAGATGCCCCCATTGGTCGTGATCCACGGCATCGCCAGCAGATGAACATTACCGCGACTGCGGGACGCGAGGCGCGCACCCGCTTCCGCGTGCTGGAGCGCTTCGCCCGGCATACGCTGCTGCTGATACAACTCGAAACGGGGCGCACGCATCAGATTCGCGTCCACCTGCGAGCTATCGGCTATCCGGTAGCAGGCGATCCCGTCTATGGAGGCAGTCGCCGATCTCTGCCCCTGCGCCGCCAGTTCTTGCATGCCTACCAGTTGGAGTTCACCCACCCCACCACAGGTCAGCGGCTGGAGTTCGAAGCCCCCCTTCCCGAGGATCTGCGGGCCATTCTCAACCGCAAAAATATCTTATAGACGGGTGGCAAATTTCGCCGCCTGATGCTATAATATCTTCTGTCCAAAGTATACCAGGCTGTTCGTGAGGCGTCCTGCGTAGTGCTTGAGCAACGATAACTATCCACAGATAACCCTTTCTGGCTACTCTCAGACCATTACTTTTACCACGTCCAGCATCTTCCAGTAGAATACGAGCGCTAACATGTTCTAACATGGGATTGGAACATACGTACTAATAGATGATTATTCTTGACGGTCCGCCTCCGACAGTAAGGCGCTATTTCTCGAACACTGAGGAAATGCCAGCTTTAGTTCGCGAGGAGAGGAGATTCAGGCAATGCCAGTTTTAGAATCGACTGATGATAAGATCGCTCCGAAGAGCATAGTACGCCACAGGCCCATTGGAGATGGCTCCGCGCCGTCGGGGAAACGGATTGTCACGACCGCTGCCACCCCGGTCATCCAGCGGGCCTCGCGCCCTCAGCCCGAGGAAGATGTCGCCGAGTGGCAGCGGGGGGATGGAGGAGATAGCGCACGGCCTTCGCACGCGGGAGCGAGCCGTACAACCACGGCGCGAACGCTTCCTCAACGGCTGCGCGCCAGAACGCGGCTGAGAAAAAAGAGTGCGGCACAGACGAGATGGCAGCCTCATCCGCTGCTGTATCTGGGTGTGGGCATGCTCACCATGCTGCTGCTCTGGGTTGTCCTGAGCGCTGCGGTGGGCTGGGCCATCACCACGCTCGACACGCTGCACTATGGCTACCCACGCACCTTCCAGACCGACGCCCGGGTGGGCCACAACGAGCAGGCAGGCCAGCCCAGCCACTTCATCGCCATTAACCTCAAGGGGCGCATCGAGGTCATTGAGATACCCGGCGGGGATGCCTCGCACGCCCGTATCTATCTTGGGCCGCAGCTCTATGGCCCCAACAATGACCTTGTGCCGGTCACGTTAAGCTTCGTAGATGTCAACGGCGATCACAAGCCGGACATGCTCATCAATTTCCAGGGATCGCAGGTAGTGTTCATCAATGATGGTCAGGGCTTTCGTCCCCTGCAACCCTCAGAACGCAACCAGGTCCAGCAGTTTTTACAACATCTCGGGCGCTAGCCCGATAGCAGGTCGTATGGTAAGGCATAGATACTGGAACTGCATGTGTAAATGAACAGGCTGCGCTCTGCTGCACGTACCGCAACGACTGGTGCGTGCATGAGAGCGGAGCCTTTACCCTCCACCCTGGCTGCGCTTTACTGCTGAAATGCCTGGTTCAGTTTGGAGCCAGACACGTTCGCTTTCCCCTGCGCGGCCTGGGAAAGCACTGCGCCCACCGAGAAGCCCACACGCTTGCGGGCA
>DATGLE010000109.1:0-28139 GCA_035294325.1 Ktedonobacteraceae bacterium
GGCAAGGCCATCGGCGGCGCGAAGCTGGCTCCTCGCCTCAGCCCGAACAAGACATGGGGCGGCGTACTCGGCAACCTGCTTGGCGCGGCCCTGGCCGTGCTGCTGGCAGGATTCGCCCTGCCGGATTTCGTCTGGTGGCAGCGCGCACTGTTTATCGTCCCTATTGCGCTGGGCAGTGTCTGGGGCGACCTGCTCGAATCGCTGCTCAAGCGGCAGAGTGGAGTGAAGGATGCTGGCGCATTGCTGCCAGGCTTCGGCGGCCTGCTGGATCGCATCGATAGTTTGCTACTGGTGGCGCCGCTCGTGTACTACCTCTCACGACTGTTGTTGGGATGAACCTGAACTTGCCTGGAAGGGCTGATGGCCCTGTCATTCTTCGCTCCATGTTATCCTGAGTGGAGCGCAGCGCAACGAAGGATCCAATGGGAGCGTGCGGCTCCTTCCCCTTCGTTCCTCAGGGCTACGGCTCACTGCCGCTCAGGATGACAATACTTACGCGCCTTTCCAGGTTACATCCCGATTCTGGTTGTTATCATTCAATAATACAGGGAGAGAACTATGCTAACAATTGATAATCAGCACACAACACAAAATCAGGCTGCGCAGTTCGCGCGGCGCCATATGCAGGTCAGACGGCCCGGGGCGCTGGATCGCATAAAGTGGGCGCTGCTGCGGGGGCTGCTGGCGAGCGCAGGACGTGCCAGCAGGGGGATCCGCATTGGCTACCGCTATGGCTTCGATAGCGGAACGATGCTTGACTACGTGTATGAGGACGAGGCGCACGGTATAGCGGGTATCGGCGCACTGATTGATCGCGCCTACCTCAACGCCATAGGCTGGCGCGCTATTCGTGCGCGGCGCGCCCTGCTCAAAGAGATGCTGCGCACCGAGATAGAGCGCAACCGCGCAGCCGGTCAGCCAACGCGACTGCTGGACGTGGCAGCCGGCCCCGGGCGCTACCTGCAAGAACTCTTGCTGGAATGCAGGCCGGAGCGGAGCGATCTCAGAATCCTGTGTCGTGACCTGGCGCTGGATGGGCTGCGGCTCGGAGCGCAGCGCGCACAGGCCGCTGGATTGCGCGATATCAGCTATGAACCTGGCGACGCTTTCAATCCCGCGCCAACCGATGCACAACTGGGTGGCGCGCCGAACGTGATCGTCGTTTCCGGCCTCTACGAACTGGTCCTGTACGACGAGACGATCCAGAAATCGCTGGCGCGGCTCTACCAGATGCTCGCGCCTGGTGGGGCCATCTACTTCACCACGCAGACGCATCACCCTCAGCTCGACTTCATCGCCAACGTCCTGCCCAATCGCGATGGCGCACCCTGGGTAATGAAGTGCCGGCCAGTAGCGCAGCTTGAGGATTGGGCGCGCGCTGCCGGCTTCCATCAGGTCGAGAGCCGCCTGGAGGATGTGGGCCTCTTCGCCGTCACCGTCGGACGCAAGCCGGTATAGGGGGGATGCGGGGAGGCTCAACCTCCCTGTCCAGCCCTTCGTGCCTCAGGGCTGGCTCTGAGCGCCGCTATGTCATCCTGAGCGGCAGCGAAGGATGACACGTTATTTATTTGATAATAATCACGATGGGCAGCATCGCAATCGAGCTGATATTGACTTTCTGACTCTCTGTATTGACGTAGAGGCCAGTCGAGGTCCCGCCATCGAGGTTAAGCGCCGTCTCCAGATCCAGGTCAGAGGAGGCGAGCAGATCGGCCAGCTCGTCGAGCGAAAAGGCTGGCTTCGGACTGACGATCAGCAGCAGGCGCCCCTGCTTATCCATTGCGACCACGCTGCGGCGCTCGCTGGCAGCATTGGCGCTGAACTGCGTGCGCTTGCCCCCGATCATCAGCATCGGCGAGGATTGTGTTGCCTGCTCCAACTGTTCATCGCCGGGGCTGTAGGGCTGGTCGCGCAGCGAGCGCAGAGCCAGGCGTCCCTGCGCGTCGACGGAGAGCATGCCGCCGAAGCCTGTGTAGGAGGTGCCGAAGCTGCGTCCGTTGGAAACGAGCAGCCCCTCCGGCCTGTTGTGTGTATCGAAGTAACCGCCATTGATGACCGCGAGCGCGTGCGATTGCTGCATCCACTCGCTCAGCGACAGGGGGTGGGTGGGCTGATAGCCGATGCTGAGATGTGCGTAACGCAGGTCGAAGCGGGCGATAGTCACCGTATCCTCATTATCGCCCGGACTCTTCCAATTCTCATAGCGCAGTTCAATGCCAGGCGCCGCCTTGATCCACTGGTTGAGTAGCGGCGCTCCCTGGCTAGAAGGGTTGCCAGACGGCGATGCTGCGCTGGGTGTGCCCTGGAAAGTAGCGCTCGGCAGCGCATTACAGGCCAGCAGAGGACCGACCAGAAGACAGAGCATGAGACAGAACAGGCGTATATGTTTTGCTGGCATGAAAAATGGCTCCCTTAACTTTCCCTATCCCTACTTACGCTATCGTCTCCAGAGAGTTGCTCCCGTAGCGGAGAATGTAACATACATAACCATATTTACAATGACTCCCGATTAGAAGCTATCTTCATCAATTTATTGACGTTGTGTGCAAGCGCTTCTGACCGCTCACTGCCGCACGGTTCGCCAGGGATAGGAATCTGCGGGCTGAGCGCCTGCGACACTCAGCCCGCAGATTCCTAATCGGAGAGCGCGCCACGGATGCCGCAGGCGCACAACAACATGCACATCAGGGTTTGTTGATCTCAAAAATTGTCCCGGTAAAGTTGCTTGCAGTATAGCAGACTTGTTGCGAGATGTATAGAAGGATGGGGCTTTGGCAAAAGCCTCTTTTATGCTATGGAGCATGCCTTCGTCTGCGTATCGCACTGAATGACGCCATGCTGGAATTGCTGGCTGGCGAGTGCGCCAGTGGTGATTCTGGGCATGCCGGTAGGGTAGCCAAACTTCTTTAGCCCGCCCCCTTTATCAAAAAAGGCCATGATCGGGCCGCTTATGCTGTAGCCGGTATAGATATAATAGCGCCCGTGGTCGGCGGTGGCTATCGTGTTGGTCTGCTTATCCTTGACGAAGTAGTCCCACTCGTAGTCATAAGGGATTGGCGGATTCGTGATATCGGCGTTATAGGGTGAAACCCAGGTAAACGTATCGAAGCCCCAGTTCATCAGGTCACGCATATCGGTCCACCAATCGACAGTATTCATTGTCACGCCGATGAGGTGATGGTGGTTGCGTACACAGGAGACAACCTGAATAAAATCGCGGTCTCCATCCCAACCCGGCTTGCCACCATCGACTCCCGGGTACCACCAGAGGAACTGGTTGCCATTCACAAGGTAATGCTCAGCGTGCTCCGCATCTTTCGTGATGTGATATTGTTTTGTAGCGCTGATCTGATGAATGAGCGGAATGCTCATGCTATATCTTCCAAGCAGGGCGAGATCATGAGCGCTGGAGTAATGTCCTGTTTGCAAAAGCCCATGCGGATTCATGTAATGCGTATCGTACATACCAAGTGCGCGCGCTTCCTGGTTCATCTTCGCGACAAAATTTTGCTGGTTGCCTGCCAGGGCATCGGCGATAGCTACAGCGGCATCGTTGCCCGATGGCAGCAGGAGGCCATAGAGCAGATCGCGCAGTGTATACGTCTCGCCTTTTTTAATGCCCATCAGCGAACTGTCGGCTGACAACTGGCTGATGTCGTGGTAGATCGCACTGGTAATAGTGATGCGCTGATCGGGATTGCCCATCTCGACGGCGAGGACGGCGGTCATCAGCTTGGTCGTGCTGAGCATGGGCAGGTGCATAAACGGGTTGTGGGCATAGAGAGTTGCGCCGGTATCGGCATCGAGCAGGTAGGCCGAGGTCGCCAGCACAGGCGGCGCCGGGTGGTCGGTGTCCCGGGGCGTAATCACGAGTTCATGCACACCGGCCGGCAGAGAAGCGTTGCCTGAGTTTGCCGCCTGGCTGCCACCTGGTGTCGTTGCTGGAAATGTGTCATTGTTATGGTTCTGGTGCGCGATGCTGATGGCAAGCGGCGTAATAATCAGCACAATCAGCAGTATCATGCCGAGCAGCATCAGCGCACGATTATGGCTGAGATCCTGGAGGATGGTCAGAAGCGAGCGCGGCTGCCGGCGCCGCGCTGTAGTTGAGTGTGGGCGCGCGGCTGGCGTATCGTATTCTGCAAGGTGTCGGCGCGCAGGTGGGAGCGCCGGCGTCCTGGCGCTGGTATGAGCAGGCCGGGGCGTCTCAGGGGCGGCATCATGGACAATTTTTTCCGGCGGCGCTAATTTCACCTTTGGCGGCATAGCAGGCTGGCGCGATGCCTGGATGCGCTTCCGTTTCGCTTTTGTTGGCGCCGAGGAGGGAACCGGCGTCTCAGCGGGATGCAGCGAGGCGCGCCTGATCCTGGGAATCTCGGGATGCTCGTCGTGGTAATAATACATTTGCCGCTGCCTGGGCGCTGTGGAACTGCCATGCCCTTTATGTGAATCGGAGATGTGGGTGTCATCCGACTGCTCATGACCTCGTGGCGGCGTTCTATGCATGCGCCGGTCCTCCCATGCTCTTGCCCTCAAATTATGTCTATATGTGCGTGTACCTATATTACTTGGTATACATCGCTGGTGTCAAACGCTTCTCTGGCTTACGCCATATGAAAGTCGTCCTGGCGGCTCACCGCTGCTCGGTTCGCCAGGAAGTGAAGTCTGCGGGCTGGGCGCCGCAGGCGCCCAGCCCGCAGACTTCACTTCCCCAGGTGCGCCGCAGGCGCACAAAACATACACATGGGGTTAGCTATCCGGCTCCTCAAGCCAGCCATGTTCCTCGCGGAAATTCAAGCCCTGCTGCGTTGCCTCCTGCGCCGTCAGATAGGGGAGCAGGTGGCCGACCAGAGCCTGATTCGCCTTGTAGCGATTGAGATTCTCCCAGGCGCACGTATGCATTTTGCGCAGGGCAACCAGTGGATCACCGAGTGCCTCCTGTAAGAAGCGCTGCACGCGTAGTGCCCGCTCTTTTTCCTCCATCGCCTGCTTCTGACCGGCAAGCATGCGTGAGAGCGCGAACAGGTCCTCTTCATGCACCAGGCCCAGATGCTCGCCTTGCAGCATAAGCCGGAGATTGTAGGCGAGGTCGGCGTCAAGCGCGGCGACGTTCATCTCGGTATCGTCGCGCATTCCCCGGTTGTTGAGATTCGCGGAACCAACGGTTGTCCATATGTCATCAATGATAGCGACCTTCGCGTGCACATAGATGGGACGATAACGTTCTCTGCCGTTCTGCCGCGTGGAGGTCGCCAGGCAGAATGCTTCCAGCCGCCCCTCTTCCAGTGCTTCGGAAGCCTCTTCGCGCAGGCGCACCAGCCCGGCATCGGTGAAGGCACGCCCAACGTTGGGGTGATCGGGCAGGATGATCGTCACTATGGCCCCACGTTGCAGCGCGGCGCCCAGCTCTCGTAGATTGTGCTCCATATCGGGGCTATCTTTACCCAGCAGCGGTAAATCGATGCCGGTATAGGCGCGCAGCCAGAGGTACTGGTTTTCCAGGTAAACGAAGCGCTGGACATTGTTCAAGGCGTTCGCATAAAGCTGCGCGATGCCGTCGGCGGTAATGAATTTGTAGGTGTGCTCGGGAATAGTGCGCGCGACCTGCACAATGGTCTGGCTCTGCACGGGCGGAGGCGCTGGATGATCAGGGATGAGCAGATCCTTGCCCATGTGGTGGCGCTCAACAACGTCGTTCCAGCGCTGGCGAAAGTTCAACTCCACATCGCTCGCCGCCGGCCCTTCGATGATGGAGTGAACGTCGTGCCAGGGATGAGGAGTGGTTCCCTGAGGCGTGCGGCGCAGTGGAGTAGTAAAGGGGTGCGAGTGGGTGTCCCAGCGGTCGTAATCGCCGCCAGACTCGATCAGCGGGTCGATGCCGCCGACAAAGGCGTGGGTGCCATCTACCACAGAGATCTTCTGGTGCAGCGATTCGGCGGGATGATGGAGAATGCCCTCGGCGCTATCGTCAAGGATGCAGGTAACGCCCACCTCCGTCAGTTGCTGATGCGCCTCTTGAGGATTGTAGTGCGAAAAGAGCGGGTCGCTCTTCCAGAGCAGCGCCCTGACCTCGACGCCTTTGCTCACTGCATAGCCCAGCACGGCCCGCGCGGTAAGGTCGTGTGTAAGCCAGAACGAAATATCCTCTTCGGAGAGACCATCGGATCGCAGTTCGTCGATGTACTGCTCCTGCTCGCGGCTTCCATCCGGCCCCCGGCGCCGGTCCTGTCCACGGACGAGTTCTATAGTGGGGGTAAAGCCCCAATCCGCGAGATAGATATAGCGCCGTGCCTTGATATAGTGGCGACACATCTCTAACATCGTCGTGCGACCATCTACCATGTAGGTAACGCGTGAATCGCTGCGCACGGGGGTGTCGCCGTCGGCCCACCAGCGCCTTGCCTGTGGCGTATCCATCCCTTGAGACGCTTGCATTGCATCCTCCTGCATATGATTTGTGGTTTCCTGCACAATCGCTCGCGCCTGCGGCGCTCGCCGGATGGAAGGTGTGTTGCGGAACATTGCGCACAGCGCAATGTTCCGCAACACACCTTCCATCCCTGGCGCGGCGGGGCCGCGCGAATGCCCGGCGAGAAAGAGTACTGAGCAACAGACACACTGTAAAACCGGGGTACTCTTCCGACGTATAATATAATAACTGGCTCGCAGAGCAGGACCAGAGGGTTCTCCTGAGCAGTCACGTAGACCATATGGGCTATAGGCTGCGCTGAAACTGGACAAGACCCGCTACCTCTATAAATTATAAACGAGTAACAGTTGTCAACTGATCCACTGTTGGAGGAAGCGGAACAGCGGTCCTGGGAGCCGCTTACATTTTTGGGAATTGCAGAATGATGAATCGGCGCAGGCTTGGTATTGTACTTGCTTCTTTATCCGCTGTGCTTATCGTAGTTGCAGGCGTGCTTGCTTATGACCTGTTGTTTACAGGTGCGCCCGGCACTCCCGGTTCGCCCGCCACGCCCGGCCCATCCGGTGGGGGCGGCGGACCGTGTACCGCCGCCAGTCCCTATGGATTTACGACCATCAACGCAGATAATCAGTTAGTCACGCTATACCGGCAGTTGAATGTCTGCTGGGTGCGCCTTCAAGTGCACGAGGACCAGATCCAGGTCAGACCCGGCGTATACAACTGGAGCAATCTCGATGCGGCGGTTGCGACCTTAAACGCGGCGGGCATCCATATTGATTTTCCCCTTGAGTGCTTCGGCGGATCCTGCTTCTCTCACCCGCGCAAGCCGACCATTGCCCAGATGACGCGCTATGCAACCGCTGTAGCGACGCGCTATGACGGGGCGCATGGTCATGGCAAGATCGACGCCTTCGAGATAGGGAACGAGGAGTACGACTTCTTTGACCCGGCGGCCTATGGTCCCCTGCTCAAGGCCGGCTACCAGGCCATCAAAGCCGTCTATCCCGGCGCCACGGTAGGCATGTATGGCACATTTAATCAATCGCTGGCGCATATCCAGGCGGTGATGCAATCTGTTGCCAACGGCTACAGCAGCTATCTGGATTTCGCCAACTTTCATTACTATGCGCACGGGGGTGATCCGCGCATCACAGAGAGCAATCATCCCTCCTTCAATGAAGAATGGCAGGCTATCCATTCCATTCTTCCCAACAAGCCAATCTGGGTGACTGAGGTGGGGTGGACGACCACACCGCTCGCGGGTATGCAGGTGGTCTCTCCGCAGACGCAGGCCGAGTACCTCCAGTATGTCACAGAGCAGGCGGCGGCCTCCGGCGTAATCCAGCGGATCTTCTGGTTCACTATCAACTATGGGAATCAAGGCGATACGGTTTACCCACCCTCTGGCCCCAAACCGGCCTTTTATACGCTGAAAGCACTGGTACAGCAGCGCCCACTCTGGAATTAGGAAAAAGCCAGTATATGACAGAGCCTGACGGCACGGCCAGCAGGCTCTGTCATATACTGGCTCTGGTTTTATACGGCGGGACCGATCCAGACCGTCTGGATGTTAACGAATTCGCGGATACCGAACGAAGAAAGCTCGCGTCCATAGCCGCTGCGCTTAATGCCGCCAAACGGCAGGCGTGGATCGCTTGCGGTCATGCCGTTGATGAAGACGGCGCCCGATTCGAGGTAGCGGGCGAGTTTGCGTGCTCGCTCGATATTGCTGGTCCACAGGTTGCCGCCAAGCCCGTATTGTGAATCATTAGCCGTTGCTACCGCCTGGTCAGCGTCGCGGACGTGAATCACGGCCGCAACGGGGCCGAAGGTCTCCTCGCGGAAAAGTGGCATCTCCGGCGTGACGCCGGTGACGATGGTGGGAGCATAGAAATAGCCTTTGCTCCCCAGGGGCTTGCCACCTAAGATCACGCTGGCACCCATCTTTACGGAATCGCGTACCTGCCTATCGAGTGCCTCGCGCAGATCGCCGCGCGCCATCGGTCCGATCTGAGTCTCGCGCTGGAGTGGATCGCCGACGCGCAATCGCTCGGTCTCGCCCACGAACCTGCGCTCGAACTCCTCGGCAATGGAGTCGACTACGATGAAGCGCTTGGCAGCGATGCAGCTCTGGCCGGTATTCTGGAAACGGGCGCGCACCGCCATTTTCGCGGCAGCGTCCAGGTCGGCATCCTCCAGCACGATGAAGGCGTCCGAGCCGCCGAGTTCGAGCACATTTTTCTTCAGAGCGCGCCCGCTGGCCGACGCGACTGCCTCGCCCGCTGTATCGCTGCCGGTGAGCGTTACCGCCGCGATGCGTGGATCGGCGATCAATGCGCCGGTCTCGGCCCCCGGAACCAGCACGGTTCTGAGGACTCCTTGCGGCAGACCGCACTCCTGAATGATACGCTCAATTTCCAGCGCACAACGCGAGACGTTGGAGGCATGTTTGAGCACGGTGGTATTGCCAGCCATCAGAGCCGGAGCAGCGAAACGAAAAACCTGCCAGTAGGGGAAGTTCCAGGGCATCAGCGCCAGAATGACGCCCAGCGGCTGGAAAGAAACGTAGCTCTCCGTGGCGCTTGACTTGATATGCTCATCGGCCAGAAACTTCTCGGCGTTATCGGCGTAGTAGTCGCAGTTCCAGGCGCATTTTTCAACCTCCGCCTCCGACTCGACGATAGGCTTGCCCATCTCCAGGGTGGCGGTTCGCGCCAGTTCGGCTTTATGCTCGCGCAGGTAGCTGGCGATGCGATGTAGATAGGCGCTGCGCTCGGCGAAGCTGGTCTCGCGCCAGCGCAGGAATGCCCGGCGGGCCTGGTCAAGCGCCTCATTTACCTGCTCTGGCGTGAAAGCTTTAAAGGTCTCGATAACCTCTCCGGTGGCCGGATTGATCGACTGGATGCTCATGTAATTCCTCCTGGTTGCTCTGCTTTCTGAAATCCATATTGTCTCATTCTATCCTGTGGAATTGTTAGCAGGCAAGGGAGAAAAGGCGTGCGCATTCCTCCCCTTGTCTAAAGACAGGGGCCTCCTGCGCACGGATGGTGAACGAAATGCAGGGGGATTGAAAGACCGGGGGATCAAAAAGACGATGCGGGGATCAAAAAGACGATGCGGGGATCAAAAAGACGGCGCGGGGATCAAAAAGACGGCGCGGGGATCAAAAAGACGATGCGGGGATCAAAAAGACGATGCGGGGATCAAAAAGACGACCGCAAGGGTCGTCTCTACATCCCTGGTATCTATCCATCGCCACGAGATGTAGAGACGACCCTTGCGGTCGTCTGGGATTGCCCCGTGCGAGGGATTGCCCCGTGCGAGGGATTGTCCCGTGCGAGGGATTGCCCCGTGCGAGGGATTGTCCCGTGCGAGGGATTGTCCCGTCTGATAGATATATTCAGGCGCCGGTATGAATGACGAAGACCTTGAAGGTCTTGAAGAGGATAGCCAGATCAAGCCAGAGTGAGCGATGGTCGATATAGCGCATATCCAGCAAGACGCGCTCGGTATAGGAGATATGCTGGCGCCCGCTGATTTGCCACAGGCCCGTAATGCCAGGTTTGACGGTGAGCCGTTTCTGTGCCCACTGCCCATAGCGAGGCAGTTCGCTGGGGTGGATCATGCGCGGCCCTACGAGAGACATCTGCCCGATCAGAACGTTGAACAATTGGGGAAGCTCGTCCAGGCTGGTCTTGCGGAGAAACCTTCCCACGCGGGTAATGCGGGGATCGCGTTCGAGCTTCATATTCTTGAGGTACCTTTTCATCAATTCGGGATGCCTGGCAAGATATTCGTCGGCATTGGGGATCATAGTGCGAAACTTCAGCGCATAGAAGCGACGACCCTGGTATCCAATGATCTCCCTGAAATGGAGGACCTTGCCCCCATCATCGAGCTTGATGCAGATAGCGATAGCCAGGAAAACCGGCATGAGCACAAGAATACCGATAGCGGATAGCGTAATATCGAGCAGGCGCTTCATTGCATGATAGAGCAATGAAGGTGCGTGAACAAGTTCAGTACTGATAACTTCGCTGGTCAGGTCGAGCCGGGCCTTTGAAGAGAAGCTTTCTTCTGGCAGTGCCGGTACAAGTGTTGTTTGTTCCATGAATACGTCTCTCACTACAGGTTTTTGGATGCTGGGCTTCATCCCTGATTCAGTTTAGCAGGTGCAGCCAAGTTTGTCGGTGATAAAAGAGTTGAGATAAGATTATAAATACATAAATCCGGTTAAGATTTCTTTGTTCGAGCACTGGCGAGCGCCGCAGGCGCTTGCCTTAGGTAAGTTGTGGTGTGGGGAATGCGCAAAGTGCATTCCCCACACCACAACTTACCCTCCTGGCGCGGCCCCGCCGCGCGAATGGCCTGCCAGAGCAGGCGGGGCTGCTGCGCATCAGGCACCTCTCAGGAAAAGTGGTTGACAGAGGTGGCCGGCGTAGTATTAAGTATAAGCAGGCTGTTAAGTGTTCCCGTTCGGAGAGAATAGATGCGCAGCATTAATCTGCACCAACTTGCAACCTTTCAGGTCGTCGCGAAGCATTGTAGTTATGTGCGTGCGGCTGAAGAGCTGCATTTCAGCCAGCCCGCCGTCTCTGCCCAGATACGCCAGCTTGAGGAAGCGATGGGCGTCAAGCTATTTGACAAGATTGGCCGCAAGACACATCTC
The DNA here is from genome assembly GCA_035294325.1 of Ktedonobacteraceae bacterium. Taxonomy (GTDB): domain Bacteria; phylum Chloroflexota; class Ktedonobacteria; order Ktedonobacterales; family Ktedonobacteraceae; genus DATGLE01. The sequence continues at coordinate 11,100 of DATGLE010000109.1, forward strand.
ACCCAGGCCGGCGAGGAACTCTATCTCTACAGTCAGAAAATTTTCTCCCTGATCGACGAAACGCTCGAAACGATGGCCTCGCTGCGCAGTCCCTACTATGGCCGCTTGAGCGTGGGGGCCGATACGACGGTGGGGACATATGTCATCCCGGGCATACTCGGTAAGTTCCACCAGATCTATCCAGAGGTGGACATCACGCTGGAGGTGGTCAATCGCGTCTACCTGGTGGATGCGCTGGCGAATAACCGCATCGATATGGTCATCATGGGCAAGGTCCCCTCGGACCTGCCCGTCTTCTCCGCGCCGTTTGCCGCCAACGAACTGGTGGTAGTCGCGCCTCCGACGCATCGCCTGGCGGGCTGTAAACGCGTCCCCTTCGCCGAACTGGCGCGCGAACATTTCCTGCTGCGCGAGGTAGGATCGGGCACGCGTGCAGCGCTGGAGACCGCCTTTCAGGAGGCGGGCCTTCCCTTGCAGGTGAGCATGCAGGTAGGCAATAATAGCGCGATCAAGCAGGGCGTGGCGGCGGGCCTGGGCATCGCGCTGATCTCGCGTGTGGCGCTGGATATAGAGCTGGAGACCAATCGCCTCGTCATCCTCGACGTTGAAGGCTTCCCGATCATGCGCCAGTGGTATCTGGTGCATTTGAAGGAGAAGAATCTCTCCTCTACCGCCCGTGCCTTCAAGTCTTTCATCCTGCAACATGCCGACATCTTCATGCAGGGACATTCGCTCCAGGCGCCGGCGCGCAAGCAGGGAAATGGCCTGGTCAGGATAGTTCAAGAGAGGGAATAGCGCTGTGGTCACAACCTCTGAGAGCGACAGGCAAATGATTGTTGCCGAGATACGGCGTTTTGTGGACCGTGAAGTTATCCCCGTCGCCCACGAACTTGAGCGCAATGATACCTACCCCGTTGACCTCATTGAGAAGCTCAAAGTCCTGGGCGTATTCAGCGCAACGATCCCCGAAGCTTACGGTGGTCTCGGTTGCGATTTCTTAACCTACGTTCAGATCGTCGAGGAACTCGCGCGCGGCTGGATGAGTCTGAGCGGGATCGTCAATACCCATGTGCTGGTCGCGCATATGATTCAGCAGTATGGTACGGAGGAGCAGCGGCAGCGCTTCCTGCCGGTCATGGCGCAGGGGGACCGGCGCGGCGGTCTCTGTCTCTCGGAGGCCAGCGCGGGCAGCGATGTGCAGGCGATCATGATGACCGCGCGGCGCGATGGCGATGAATATGTGCTTGACGGCGCGAAGTTGTGGGTAACAAACGGCATTCACGCCAGCATTTTCGCCGTCCTGGCGCGCACCAATCCCCAGGCCAGACCCCCGTACCGGGGCATGAGCATCTTTCTCGTCGAGAAGGGGACGCCCGGCCTGAGCGCGGGACGCACCTTCGAGAAGCTTGGCTATAAGGGCGTTGATACGGCGGAACTCGTCTTTGAGCAGGTGCGCGTCCCCGCCGCGAACCTGCTCGGTGGCGTGGAGGGCGCGGGCTTCAAGCATGCGATGGGCGGCCTGGAGGTGGGGCGCATTAACGTCGCCGCGCGCGCTGTCGGTATCGCACAGGCCGCCTTCAACGACTCGATCCGGTATGCGCAGCAGCGCGTGGCCTTTGGGGAGCCGATAGCGCACCACCAGGCGATCCAGATGAAGCTCGCGGATATGGCGACGAAGATCGAGGCGGCGCGCCTGCTGCTCCAGAAGGCGGCGGCGAAGAAGGATAGCGGCGGGCGCTGCGACCTGGAAGCCGGCATGGCGAAACTCTTCGCCTCCGAGATGTGCCAGGAAGTGACGCTGGAGGCGCTGCGCATTCATGGCGGCTTCGGCTACACCAGAGAGTTTAACGTCGAGCGCTACTACCGCGACGCGCCCTTCATGCTGGTCGGCGAGGGGACGAGCGAGATCCAGCGCCTCATCATCGCGCGCCAGTTGTTGCAACAATATGCCATTGATTAAGGCGTGCCTGCCGATAGAGGGAATAGAGATAAGTTGTTTGTGGAAACATGCGCTCAGCGCATGTTTCCACAAACAACTTATCTCCTGACAAGCGCCGCAGGCGCCTGTCGGTGCTGATGCGGGTAATCAGACATCAGGTAATCTGACATATGGAAAGTAATACAGGAGAAGATAACTATGCAATTCGGGCGTTGTTACGAAGAGTTTGAAATTGGCGCCGTCTACAAGCACTGGCCTGGACGCACCATCACCGAGTACGACGATACGCTCTTCTCGATGCTCACCATGAACCATCAACCGCTGCACATCGATGCCAACTATGCCGAGCAGACGCAGTTCAAGCAGCGACTCGTCGTGGGCACGCTGGTCTTCAGCATTGCGCTGGGCATGAGTGTGCCGGATGTCAGCGGCAGGGCCATCGCCAACCTCGAATTCCAGGAGGTCAAGCACCTGCGCCCGACCTTTCATGGCGATACCATCTATGCCGAGACAACCGTGCTCGATAAAAGATTATCAAGCAGCCGGCCAGATCGCGGCATTGTGACGGTTGAGACCATCGCTTACAACCAGCGGGGCGAGACGGTGCTTTCGTTCAAGCGCAGCGTGCTCGTCCCGACAAAGGAGTATGACGCGACCTGGCAGCGAAACTGGGATGAGACGATGGAAAAGCGCCGTAAAGGAACGAGGCTCTAGTAGCCGCAGATCTGGCGCGCTCTTTGCAGAGCCGGACGCCAGTATTCATCGTCATAGAGGTTCTTTTTCCCGGGCTGTACCAGCGCATAGGCATTCACAGGCTGGGTAAAGCCGCCGAATTCCTGGCGCAGATTAATAGTATTGATTAAACCCTGTGTATTGAGCTGCTCATCTACGTTCTCGCCGTTCACAGAACTCTGGGAGTCGTTGTAGATATCGGTAGCTATCTGCGTTGAGACGCTGAAGGTGCTGGCGATATCCGCAATGACGGTATTCTTATTTCTCGGATCGGCGGCAAACCTTCTGCCCAGGATGGTCGCTGTGATAAATTTGATGAGCGTGTTAGCGTTTTGTTGCGCATAGCTCTGGGTAGTAGCCAGGGAAGATCCCTGATAAGGCGCGACATAGGTTGAGAATTTCGCCAGGCTGGTCAGCGTGGAGACGTAATGAGCCTGCTCCGAGAATGGCGTGCCCAGGATGGTAGCGTAGACGGGATCCCCGGTGGATGTTTGTCCCGCAACAATGGCGTTAAAACGCTGGAGCGAGCCGCCGATCACTTGCAGCGAGTAGTCGTTGTTCGCCAGCGACAGGCCATTTTCGGCCAGGATTTTTTCCAGGACCCAGACGTAGCCGCTGTCGGGCGCGTCAACGGCAATGGGCTTCCCCTTCAAATCGGCGATACTGTGAATACCATTGGCCGTGTTCCCTATCAGTTCAAGCCCTGCCCCTTCGTCTATGCCATCTTCGATCTGAACCGGTAATTGAGAGTTTACATAGCGATTGACCACGTTATCGGCCGTTGTAGAGACAATATCGTACTGGCCGGAAAGGAGGCTATTGAACTGCTGGGTTGAACTGCTGACCTGGTTGTAGCAAACAGTTAACCCCTGCTGCGCGAAATATCCGCGCGCCTGCGCCTCAATGAAGGCGACGCTATGCGTAAATGCTCCATACTGGACGTTGCAGGTCGCGCTTGCATCGGCATGAGTAGTGGTCGCTTTAAATAAGAAAAATCCTCCGCCGAGCGCAACAAGCGCCAGTAAGACGGAAACTCCCATGACGAAACGAAGGCGTTGCATTAACTTTTCCCCCTATGGTTCTTATTTCTGTTAACAGAGTCTGGGATGAGGATATGAATATATGCCAATAATAGATAGATATGTGTCTATGTGTCAAAAAAAGCCTGTTATGCGGGCGATTTTGCTATTACTTTTTTCCTCCTGCACCAATAAAAGTGTGTCCGATTCTCAGCGTTCTCGCCCACTCTCGTCGGACGCTTGTGCGGCAGGCGCGAGCATGCGATGGTGTCGGTGATCAGACGTACTCTAAGAGGATACCTGGTGCTCGGCGCCTCGCTGCAAGCCATGCGCGCGGCTCTGCCACGTAAGAGGTACATTTTATGGTATGGGACATGCGCTTCGCGCATGTCCCATACCATAAAATGTAAAAGGCGAGCGCCGCAGGCGCTCGCCGCACGAGAGTATCCGCTATTTGATGGTCTGCCCTGGCGTCATCTCGATCACCTCGACGCCATCCAGGCCCAGTTTGTGCAATTCGCTCTTGAATTGTTCCGGGGTGCCGGTCAGGATGGGGAAGGTGCCGTAGTGCATCGGGATGACGTGCTTCACGCCCAGCAAGCGCACAGAGAGGGCTGCCCCTTTCGGCCCCATCGTATAAAAATCCCCGATTGGCAGCATAGCGATATCGGGCGCATATAGTTCGCGGATCAATTGCATATCGCCGAATGCGCAGGTATCGCCCGCGTGATACAGCTTGAGGCCATTCTCCAGTTCGACCACATAGCCCACAGGCGCTCCTCCATATACCGTCTCTCCTCCCTTGCCGTCAATGCCTGAAGAGTGGAATGCCTGAGTCATAGAAACGGTAATCCCCTGGATGTTCACGCTGCCCCCGATATTGAAGCCGACCACGTTTTCGACGCCCTGTGAGCCGATCCAGGTGGCGGTCTCCACCAGGGCCGCCACCTGAGCATGGAACTTCTTCGCGGTTGCTACAACATCATTGATGTGATCGGAATGCCCGTGCGTAACCAGGATCAGATCAACTTTTTCGAGCTGCCTGGCTTCGGCAGGACTTTTGGGATTCCCTTCAATCCAGGGATCGATCAAAATAACTTTGTTCTGGGGCGTTGTCACCTTGAATGTGGCATGTCCCAACCAGGTAATCTGTGCTCCGTTAAGTTGGACCATAAGCGTTCCTCCTTACAATTATTGATCGGAGGGCAGGGCGCAGTCCTGCGCCCCACCGTTCCAGATAGTGACGAGATGGACTGTAGGGATTCAAATCTCTTCTTCTGACGCCGGACGCACAATGCGCTGTACTCCATATGCATTATATATCATTGCAGGGTGGAGAGGCATCTATAATCGACGTTGCCAGGGCGATGTAAAAGTCTCTTTCCCCTGCGTAGTTGCGCAACTATGCAGGATTAATTATCCCTGGCTTTGTTGAAGGCGAACGCGGCCCCGTAGGCGCATAGCCCGAGGGCGAGCCAGCCGAGGCCGCCCGCTATGCCGATGGTTCCGCTGGTGAGCAGCAGCGCCAGGCATCCGGCAAGCGCGAGCGGGAGCAGTACGCGCGGCGCGGGCATGCGAAACGCCGGCTCCGGCCCGCCACGGCGCCGCAGCAGTATCAGGGCTACCAGTGTAAAGAGGAAATGTCCCACGTACAGGAAGCCGCCAACGGTTGCCGCGACACCTACCGAGCCGGTCAGTGCGACGAGTCCCAGAAGAAGCCCGTTGAGCAGAATCGCCACCCACGGTGCGCCCGTTCTGGCATCAACGCGGGCGAGCATGCCAGGGAGCAGGCCATCGCGGGCCATCGCGAAGGAGACGCGCGAGGTGACGATGAGCACTGCATTACCCGTCGCCGCCGTCGTTAGCAGCGCGACCCCCGCGATAAAACGCTGCCCGGTGGAACCGAGTATGCGCGTCGCGGCCATCGCCAGCGGAGCAGGGGATGCGCCCAGCTCGTTCCAGGGGAGTACGCCGAGCGCCACGAACGCGACCAGCAGGTAGAGGCCCAGCACGGCCAGCAGCGTGAACAGGATGGCGCGGGGCAGATTGCGCTCCGGGGAAGCGACCTCTTCGCCCGCTGCGGCCACCATGTCGAAGCCGCCGAAGGCCAGGAAGGCCAGCAGCGTTGCCACGGCCACGCCAGCGAAGCCGTAGGGTAGAAACGGAGTGTACTGTGACATGCGGATGTGCGGCAGACCAACCATGCTGAAGCCGAGCAGACCGACGATGGCGACAGCAATGACCAGCGTCTGTACGAAGCTGGAGAGCCGGACGCCGAGAAGGTTGATAATGGTGCAGAGGCCGATCAGGGCAAGCGCGGCAGGAACCAGCGGCAGGCCGGTCAGCGCGTGAAGGTAGCCGCCGAAGCCCAGCGTAACGTAGCCGCTGATGAAGACGTATCCTCCCCAGTAGCCCCAGCCCATCAGAAAGCCCCAATGAGGGCCGAGCAACTTCCGCGCAAAGGCGTAACCGCCGCCCGCCAGTGGATAGCGACAGGCGAGTTCGGCATAGGGCAGCGCGATGAGCAGTGAGAGGCCGAAGGCAAACACGAAGGAGAGCAGCACGCCCGGTCCGGCGTGCCCCGCTGCTGCTCCAACCAGTACGAAAATGCCGCCGCCAATCGTGCCGCCGATGCCGAGCGCTACCGCCGCGCGCAGCGTGAGAACGCGGCGAAGCTGCTGCTCTTCTCGTTCGCCTGCCGCATCTGTAGTACTCTGCTCCATGTTATGCATCCTTCCAACCTCTGCGCAGAGCGCCGGTTCCGGTTGGGGCGTTGTGCTCATTGACCTGACCGACGAGCAGAAAATTTCTGAAGTCCGCTGCTGTGCCAATGAAATTGCCTGAGCGGGATACGCCAGCGTCCTCTACGAGCAGCGTTTTTATCTGTAAGGCCGAGGCGTGGCGCTGGAGTTTCTTGCAATCGGTGCCATAGTGCAGGTCGCCAAAGGCTTCTGGCGTCCAGTGGAGCCTGTGGCTCTGCGCGTCGATGATGACCATATAGCCGCCAGGGCGCACGACGCGGCGCAGTTCGGCGAGGACCGCGCGCGGGCTGACAACGTGGTGCAGCAGCATATGGCAGAGCGCGACATCTACCGAGCCTGCTGGCAGCGGAAGCTCCTCGGCCATTCCTTCGCGCAGGTGCACATTCTGGTATCCGGCCTGCGCCATTTTCTCTCCGGCCCGCCTGAGCATGCCGGGGGAGCAGTCCACGCCGATCACCTCTCCAACCAGCGGGGCCATCATCGCGGCGAGATAGCCCGTGCCTGTGCCTGCGTCGAGGATCGTCATATCCTGGCGCCAGGGCAGAAGCCTGGTCAACCGTTCCTGGAGTTCAGCTTCGTAGGCGCTCGCTACGTAGGCATCCCAGGTTGGCGCGATCCGGTCAAAGTAGTCGCGCTCATGCGTTTCGAGGCGCCGTAACTGTTCCTCCGGGGAAGCTGTGAGATTGAAGCGAAGCAGTGCATCGAGATGCTCAAGAATCTCTTCATCGGCGGGGAGCAGATCCTTGAAGCGCCGCCGCTGGTATTCTCTTTGCAGCAGCCTGCGCGCCCGCCATAGCTCGGTGGAAAGCACCGGCTCGCTTGTTCCCGTTCGTAGGGCGATCTCCTGGAGTGGCAGGCGCTCGATCTCGCGCCAGAAGAGGAGTCGCTGGTACTTTTCCGGCAGAGCATGGAAGGTCTCTACGATCAGTTGTAGCATCTCCTGGCGTTCGAGCAGCGTCTTGAAGGTCGTAGAATCGCTGGCGAGCAGCGCGAGTTCCTGGGCATCGATAGAGAGGTCAGTCGACGCTGCGTGTCGATGGCGATAGGTGTCGATCAAAAGATTCTTGGCAACGCGCATGAGCCAGCGCTGCGGATGTTGCAACTGCGTGCCGGAGGCAAGTGTAATCAGGAGGCGCACAAAGACTTCGTGACAAAGATCCCAGGCGGCCTCGCGATCAGCCAGGTGTTCCGCGAAGAAACGTACAATATCCTTATGATAGCAGCTATATAGCTCCTCGGCAGAATGAGTAAAAGCATCCATCATCCAGTTCTCCTCCTTTATGTTTACACATGCATAGACGTGCTGACCGGCAAATCTCAACACCGCCTCTCGTTTTGGACCCTTTCTATACTTTAAATAGACCACCCATCACAACCATTGCTTACTGGTGCATCCCGGGGCTGGGAGGGAAGGTTTGTGGGGGCACCCCACGCCCCGCCAGGAGGGCTACCGCCCTCCTGGACCTCCCGCTGGTACGGATGCATTGCTTAACCACGTTTTCAGGAGGTTCTATATTATGAAGATGAAACCTGGCGGCGCACTCCGCTTCCCCCACCTGGCGGCTATCGTCATAGTCCTGCTAGGGATGAGCTGCTTCGGCGCCGCCGCGGTTCACGCCAGCGCCCACGGTCCCGGCAGCAATTCAATACACAAGAATACTACGCTGAACCATACTATTCTGCTCAAGCCTCACTATACTCACGCCGGCGTCGCGAAGCAGGGCACCGTCTTCTCCTGCCAGTTGATCTCACAATGTTTTGGCCCGCAGCAGATAACTACAGCCTATAACATCCAGCCTTTACTCAAGTCTGGCTTTACCGGCAAGGGACGCACTATCGTCATCATCGACCCTTTCCAGAGTCCCACAATCAGGCAGGACCTGCATCTTTTCGATCACCTCTTCGGGCTGAACGATCCCAGGCTCAACATCATTGCCCCCAACGGCCTGACCCCTTTTAATCCCAACAATGCGGACCAGGTGGGCTGGGCAGGCGAGATCACGCTTGACGTAGAGTGGGCGCATGCCATCGCGCCCGGCGCCACCATCGACCTCGTACTCGCGAAGTCCGATCTGGATGCTGACGTTGTGAGTGCAACAAACTATGCCATCAAAAAGAATCTGGGCGATGTTATCTCGCAGAGCTTCGGCGAGGCCGAGACGTGCATCAATCCTCAGCTTCTCCAGCAAGAGCACAGCCTGTTTCAGCAAGCTGCCGCGCAGGGGATAAGCGTGCTGGCCGCATCTGGCGATAACGGAGCCGCGCAGCCGACCTGCGACGGGCGTTCCTTTTTCCTCAGCGTCAGTTATCCGGCCAGCGACCCCTCGGTAACGGGCGTCGGCGGTACGCACCTGGATGCCAATGGGCTGACCGGCGCGTATCATGGCGAGGAAGCCTGGAATGAGCCTTCAATCCAGGGGGCCAGCGGCGGCGGCTTCAGCGCCATCTATCCTCGTCCATCCTATCAATCTGGCATCGCCAGCATTGGCAAGTTCCGTGGAGTGCCCGATGTCTCCTACGATGCAGCCGTGGACAGCGGCGTGCTGACCGTGTGGAGCAGTTCCGGCCAGGGGCCAGGGCAGGTGTTCGTCTTTGGCGGCACCAGCGCGGCCACGCCGCAATGGGCCGGTATCGTCGCTATTGCCGATCAGTATGCTCAGCGCCGGCTTGGCCTGCTCAATCCAGCGCTCTACACTATCGGCGGCTCATCCTCCTATGACCTGGCGTTCCACGACATCACCAGCGGGAACAACACCTTCTCCGGGCAGAACATCACTGGCGGCACCGTCACCATCAAAGGCTACAGCGCTGCCAGAGGCTGGGATCCCGTGACCGGTCTGGGATCGCCCAACGCCTATAACCTCGTGCCCCTGCTGGCGCAGATGATAACTACTACCAGATAGAATGAAAGGTCGTTGATTGGGAACCTTGTTCTCAATCAACGACCTTCCTCTTGACTTCTTGTGGCTGATACGCTATCATGCACATCATAAAGCCTGAACCTGCCGGTGTGGCGGAACGGTATACGCGCTTGTCTCAAAAACAAGTCCCCTCACGGGGTTGTGGGTCCGAATCCCACCACCGGCATTCCCCATCTATTGCCGTCCAGGATGATTTTTCCCGCTCACTTTCCCTTGAAGTTTCCATGATTGTCGTTTCTATCATATCAGAGCCGGGGTTATGTCAAATCCGTTTAAAGAGTGATTATCTGGGGATAACCCCGTGCCCTGCCAGGGGCGGCCCCTGGATCCCTCTTTAATCACCGTTCAACCGAGCTTGATATTAGTTATTCGCAGCGAGCACGTATGGCTCATTCGTGGGCGGCATTGCCGGTGCGAGGAACGAGATGGATGTCGATATCTGTGCTGAGGCGTAAAAGGCGATTGATGATGGAGCCGCGCAGAAGCTCTTCCCAGCGGCTGCGCACAGGTTGACCAAGTACAATCTGCGTCACCTGGCGCTCGCGCGCAATCTCGACAAGCGTTTTCGCGATATCGCGGCTGCTGGTGCGGATCACCTCGGCCCCCAGGTCTTCGGCCAGCAGCGCATGCTCCTCCAGGCGGCGCCGGGCCGCTTCCTGGCGCCGCTTCGCTTCACCGCCATACTTGAGCAGCGCGATAAGGCGGCTGCTCCAATCCAGATAGCCCACCGGCTGGATCGAGACGGCGATCAGGTCAGCGTGCAGGCCGTGAGCCAGTCGCCAGGCGTCGCGAATGACCTGGCGCGTATGCGGGCGGTGGTCGAAGCCCACCAGGACGCGCTCAGTGGCGGGCCAGGTCCCGGTGATATGGTGCGCGGTCATGTACTGCTGGAGCTGGGTTTCGGTCTTTTCGGCGGTGCGTCGCAGCGCCAGTTCGCGCAGCGCCGTCAGGTTTCCCTCGCGGAAGAAGTGGTTGAGCGCGGCCTCGATACGCTCCGGAGGATAGATATTGCCATGCTTCATGCGCTGCCGCAGGGCGTGGGGTGAGATATCGATCAACTCTACCTCGTCGGCCTGGTCAAGAATCCTGTCGGGAAGCGTTTCGCGCACGCGCACGCCCGTAATACTCGCCACCAGGTCGTTCAGGCTCTCAAGATGCTGGATGTTGAGCGTTGTCACCACGTCAATGCCGGCGTCGAGAATCTCCAGCACGTCCTGGTAGCGTTTCTGGTTTTTAGAGCCGGGCACGTTGGTATGCGCCAGTTCATCGATCAAGGCTACCTGTGGATGACGCCTGATGATGGCTTCGGTGTCCATCTCTTCAAGGGTGATGCCGCGATACAACACCTTTTTGCGCGGAATGACTTCGAGATCTCCAAGCTGCGCCTGCGTGCCCGGGCGTCCATGTGTTTCCACGTAGCCCACCACCACATCGGTACCGCGACTTTCGCGGCGATGCCCTTCATTTAGCATCGCATAGGTTTTCCCTGCGCCCGCTGCCGCGGCCAGATAGACGCGCAGGCGGCCACGCCTGCGCCGGTGACTGTCTGCACGCGCTGAGATTTCAGCGGCCTCGATGGGCGTAGAATCCCCTCTATCGCTATCATGCAGGTGATAGCGTTTGAGCAGTTCTTCAGGATCGGGGCGTCCCTCTTCGTGCTGCTGTTTGTCGTGTGACTTCTGTCCCATCATGTTTCTATTTTAGCGCATCCAGCGCCAGGTTCAACTCCAGCACGTTGACATACGGCTCGCCGAAGATCCATAAGAAGCGCCCATGCACATGTGCCATCACGATTTGCTGTACCACGCTCCGACTCAGGCCGCGCGCCTGAGCTACTCGTGGCACCTGGTAGAGAGCGCCCGCAATCGTGATGTCCGGGTCTAACCCCGACCCGGACGCCGTTACCAGGTCTACGGGCACAGGCCCGGGAGGCGCGTTCGGGTTCTCTTTCTTGAGCGCGGCGATGCGCTGCTGTACTGTCTGGATCAATACTCTGCTGGTTGGCCCCAGGTTCGATGCCGAGGAGTTATCGGCTGCGTATGGCTCTGGCTTCCCGGTGGCCGGATTGAGCGTCGCCGACGGGCGCCCGTGGAAGTAGCCGGGCGCGGTCCAGTATTGCCCGATCAGGTCAGAGCCGATGACCTTGCCATTCACTGTAATCAGGCTGCCGTTGGCCTGGAAAGGGAAGAGCAACTGGGCCAGACCGGTTACTACCCCGGGATAGACCAGCCCCAAAAGTATCGTCAGCAGCAGGGTCATGATAATAGCGGGACGAGTATATTTGAGTATCACTGTATTTCTCCTGTTTCAGAGCGTCAGATGCAGCAGCGTCAGGATCAGGTCGATAAGCTTGATGCCAGCGAACGGAATGATAATGCCGCCCAGCCCATAGATCAGCAGGTTGCGGCGCAAGAGCGGCCCGGCGCCGATAGGACGATATTTAACACCGCGCAGGGCCAGTGGGATCAGCGCGATGATAATCAATGCATTGAAGATCACCGCCGAGAGCACCGCGCTGTGCGGCGTCGCCAGGTGCATGATATTGAGCGCTTCGAGCTGCGGATAGGTCACGGAGAAGGCCGCCGGGATGATGGCGAAGTACTTGGCGACATCGTTGGCGATGCTGAACGTCGTGAGCGCGCCGCGCGTCATCAAGAGTTGCTTGCCTACCTCGACGACCTCGATCAGCTTGGTGGGATTAGAGTCAAGATCGACCATGTTGGCGGCCTCTTTCGCTGCCTGTGTGCCGGTGTTCATGGCGACGCCCACATCGGCCTGCGCCAGCGCCGGAGCATCGTTGGTGCCGTCGCCCGTCATCGCTACCAGGTGTCCGCCCGCCTGTTGTTCGCGGATGAGCTTCATCTTGGTCTCCGGCGTCGCCTGCGCCAGAAAGTCATCGACGCCGGCCTCTTTAGCGATAGCGGAGGCAGTGAGCGGGTTATCGCCGGTAATCATGATGGTGCGAATGCCCATACGGCGCAGCTCCTCGAAGCGCGCGCGCATCCCGCCCTTGACGATATCCTTAAGTTCGATCACCCCCAGCACGCGCGCCTGCTCACCCCTCCCATTGGAGCCGGCTGCGGTCTCGGCCACAACCAGCGGCGTGCTGCCCGCTCGTGCGATGCTATCGACGATCTCGCGTAACTGCTCGTTCCGGGCCGTCTCTCCACCATGCTCCGCTACATAGGCGGCTACCGCATCGGCAGCGCCTTTGCGGATCGCCTGCCCCGGCCTTGCTCCATCGTTTCCAGGGGTCGCGCCAATATCCACTCCGCTCATGCGTGTCATTGCCGAGAAGGGGATGAAGGTCGTAGCAGCATCCCCCTCAGCAGTGAAACCGTAGCGCTCCTGCGCCAGCGCGACAATCGAGCGCCCTTCGGGCGTCTCGTCGGCGAGGCTGGAGAGCATGGCCGCATGGGCCAGATCGCGCTCATCCACTCCGGCAAGGGGGACAAAGCGTGTCGCCTGCCGGTTGCCAAGCGTGATAGTGCCCGTCTTATCGAGCAAGAGCACATCCACATCGCCCGCTGCCTCCACGGCGCGCCCGCTCATTGCCAGCACGTTGCGCTGCACCAGCCGGTCCATGCCTGCGATGCCGATGGCCGAGAGCAGGCCGCCGATGGTCGTCGGGATCAAGCAGACTAACAGCGCGATCAGCGTTGTCACCGACACAGGCTGACCGGAATAGATGGCGAACGGCTCCAGAGTGACAACCACCAGCACGAAGATGATGGTCAGGCTCGCGATCAGAATGTTGAGCGCGATCTCGTTTGGAGTACGCTGCCGCCTGGCGCCTTCAACCAGTGCGATCATGCGATCCAGGAAGGTCTCGCCGGGGTTGGCGCTGATGCGCACGATGATCCAGTCGGAGAGGACGCGCGTTCCCCCCGTCACCGCGCTGCGGTCTCCGCCGCTTTCGCGAATGACGGGGGCCGATTCGCCGGTGATCGCCGACTCATCGACGGAGGCCACGCCTTCTACCACATCGCCATCGCCGGGGATCACATCGCCGGCCTCGACCAGCACCAGGTCGCCCTTGCGTAGATCGGGGGCCGCTACCTCCTCGACTTTGCCGAAGCGATCCTGGCTTGCCAGCCGTTTTGCCATTGTGGTCGTGCGCGCGCGGCGCAGGGTGTCGGCCTGCGCCTTGCCGCGCCCCTCAGCCATCGCTTCAGCGAAATTGGCGAAGACCACGGTGAACCAGAGCCAGACGGCGACGGCCAGCACAAAAAAAGTCTCGTAGGTCAACTGCGGGCGTGGAAAAGCCGCCGTGGGCGCGGTAAAGAGCAGGCGCACGCATTCTATGGTTGTGATGACGCTGCCGATCTCCACGACGAACATCACGGGATTCTTAACCTGCACACGCGGATCGAGCTTCTTAAAAGAATCGGGGATGGCACGCCGCATGATTGCGGGATCCCAGATCGAGATTGCCCCTTTGCGCCGCGTCTTCCACGGTTTGACTTCTAATGCATTGGTTCTCATCTTTGTCTGCATCTCAGAACACCTTCCCTGCATGCATAAGCAACTGCTCGGCGATTGGCCCCAGCGCATAGGCGGGAAAGTAAGTCAGCGCGCCCACGATCAGGATCACGCCCACCAGCAGGCCCACGAAGAGCGGGCCGGTGGTCGGGAAGGTACCCGGTCCTGCTGGCACAACGCGCTTTTTGACGAGCGAGCCGCCGAAAGCCATGATGGGGATCAGGAAGGCAAACCTGCCGATCAGCATCGCGAAGCCTCCCGTCCAGTTATAAAAGGGTGTGTTACCGGCAAGCCCGGCAAAGGCAGAGCCATTGTTAGCATTCGATGAGGTGTAGAGGTAGAGGATCTCCGAAAGGCCATGTGGGCCTGGATTAAGGATCGGCGAGGTCCCGGCAGGGATCACGCTGGCAAGTGCCGAAAAGCCCAGGATCGAAGCTGGAAGGATCAACAGGGCAAGCGCGGCCATCATAATCTCTTTGCGCTCGATCTTCTTGCCCAGGTACTCCGGTGTGCGCCCGACCATCAGGCCGGCAATGAAGACGGCGATGATGGCAAACATCAGCATGCCGTAGAGTCCCGACCCCACCCCTCCGAAGATGATCTCTCCGAGCGCCATGTCGGTGAGCGGGATCATGCCTCCAAGCGGCGTGTAGCTATCGTGGAAGCTGTTGACCGCTCCACAGGAGGTCATTGTAGTATCAACGGCCCACAGCGTCGAGTCGGTAATGCCAAAACGCACGTCCTTGCCCTCCATGTTGCCGCCCGGCTGCGTAGCGCTCACCATTTGATTCGCTCCGATGCTGGTCAGGAGTGGATTTCCGCTTTGCTCGGCTGGCAGCACTACGGCCATTGCGACAACGAAGATGATGGCCGAGGCAGCCCATAGCACCCAGCCCTGTCGCGTGTCGCCCACCATCTTGCCGAACATATAGAACAGGCCCGCTCCTATAGAGATGATTGCCAGCATCTCGATTAAATTGGTGAACGCGTTGGGGTTCTCGAAAGGATGCGCCGAGTTGGTGTTGAAGAAGCCGCCGCCATTGGTCCCCAGTTCTTTGATAATCTCCTGGGAGGCAACCGGCCCCTGGGCGATTACCTGCGTCTGCCCGTTCAAGGTATGCACGACAGTATAAGGATTGAAGTTCTGGATGACTCCCTGCGAGACCAGGACCAGCGCGCCAACGATGCAGATGGGCAGCAGGAGGTAGAGCGTACAGCGGGTAAGGTCCACCCAGAAATTGCCCAGTTGTTGGGCGCTGCGGCGAGCGAGTCCACGCACCAGCGCTACCGCCAGCGCGATGCCGGTAGCGGCGGAGACGAAGTTATGATACGCCAGTCCTGCCATCTGGGTCAGGTATGTCATGGTCTGTTCGCCGGCATAGTTCTGCCAGTTGGTGTTGGTCGTGAAACTGGCCGCCGTATTGAAGGCGAGCCGGGCTTCGACATTGGGTAAATTCTGCGGATTGAAAAGCGGGCCGTGCCACTGCTGGGTACGCTCCAGCAGGTAGAGCAGGAGCATGCCGGCCATGTTGAAGACGAGCATGGCGACTACATACTCCCACCACTTCTGTTCTTCTTCGGGATTGATGCCAGAGAGCCGGTAAAACAGGCGCTCAACCGGGCTGAAGACCGGCGTGAGCCAGGTGCGCCTCCCGGAGAAGATGGCGGCCAGGTACAGGCCCATCGGTTTAGTGATGAGCAGCACAATAGCCAGAAAGATTAGCACCTGCACGACACTGTTGAGTGTTACAGGCATAGGTTTTCCCTCATGTGTTTCAAGATGACATTAAAATTGCTCAGGAAAGAGCAGCGCTGCGAAGAGATAGATCAGCACGCCAAGAGCGACGATACCGACCAGGATATATTCGAGCGGGCTGTTCATGATGCACCTGCTTTTCTACAAACGTTCGCACGCGCCGGTAAAGGCGATGAAGGCCGCGAATGAAACAATAGTGACAGCAACGATAAGCACATCAAGCATAGAACTCCTCCTCACATGGCAGTATTCACGGGGGAACGGCCGGCCTCTTCCTCATATTCCTGCTCGATGGAGGCGCTGCTGCGACTGGCCGCCTGCGCCGCCAGTCGCAGCAGCGCCTCCATCGGAAACGGTTTGGGCAGATAGGCCAGCGGACGAAACTCCGACAGGCGCTGGATGCTCACGCGAACAGCCGAGAGCACAACGACCGGGAGCCTGGGCGCCTCACTCTCGACTTCCCGAGGGCGCAACAAGCCCTGCTGGCAGGCAGTGCGCAGGAAGTCCCAGCCGGTCCGGTCAGGCAAATTAATATCCAGGATGACCAGATCGCATGTGAAGCCGCGCAGAATATCCAGCGCTTGCTGCACGCTGGCGGCGCTGCGTACCTCGTGCCCGCGCACCTCCAGATTGGAGACCAGCAGGCCGCGCAGGACCTCATCGTCTTCCACCAGTAAGATGCGCGCTCCCGGCATAGGTATCGCCTCCTTCCAACTGTGGGACAGGCTCGTTCTCAGAAGTGTTCTCCCCTCTTACGTCAGGAACTCCTTCCAGCATTATCCTGTCCTGTTCTGCCTTCATGTAGCGCACTGTTTTCCGGCTCCCTCGCAGCCATGCCAGCAGCCGCGCACCCGCGCTGCGCACGGGCTTCTTTGTTGATGGTGGAAGGTGAATATACAGCAGTCGCGCTGGCGGTTCTGCCAGCAACGGGTTCATCTCATGAGCGTGTAGCAGCGTTGGGTGCCTGTTGTGGCCGAGCAGGATGATTGCATCGCAGCGGAGTTCAGAACTGAGGGTGGTCAGCTGCTCCTGTATCACGGAGGTAAAGATTTCATAACGCTCCAGCGGAACCTTTAGTTCGCTTGCCCTGTAATAGACAGCCTCCTGGAAATCCTTTGATTGTTGCATATGCTCCGGGTGCGCTCCCCGCCCCGGCGCTTCGCCCGGCACGAAAATCAGCGAGACAGCAACCAGCGTTGCTGATGTGCCTTCGGCAAGGCGCACCGCCGCATCAATCGCCTGCATATCTACCCCGTATGTGAAGGGTAATAGCCAGCGTGACACCTTCATCGTACTCTCCTTAATGTGCCTGGTCTCCGATACCGCAGCCTGTTCGCGTCTGCGGCGAAGCCGCGCAACCATTCTGTCAGAGCGGATGAAGAACTCTGGCAGCCAGGCACACCTGGAGTGTAACTCAGATTCGATCAAG
>DATGLE010000110.1:0-45711 GCA_035294325.1 Ktedonobacteraceae bacterium
CCAGGTGCATATCGCCCTCGCCGGCGCCAGCGCAGCGGGCAAGACCAGCTACCTCTTGACGGAACTGCATACATTGCAGCAAATATATGCACAAAGTCGAAGCTACACGATCTCGATGCTCGACGCGGAGCAGGCACAGTATTGCGAGCAGAGCCAGCGCATGCTTCAGAGCAAAGAGGCGCTGCCAGCCACAACCGCTTTGAGGCCCCGAGCGTATATGTTGAAGATTCAGGCCGCACGCAGCCGCCGGGCGCGACTGGCCTGCATCTACGATCCCTCCGGTGAGGTCTTTCGTTCCAGCGCCCACGTAATGGGGCAGGCTTACTATTGCCTCTGCGATGGCATCATCTTCGTTATTGATCCGCTCACCATTCCAGCTTTCTACCATCGACATGCGGCGGCCATCGAGCGCATCCAGCCAGGTCGACGCCCACCCGGTCTGCATCTCGCGCAGACATACGAACGCATGATGCAAGGACTCGAAGCCTGCGGGGCGCTGAGGCCGAGGAGGCGGGGTGCCTCGATCCTTACCGTGATCGTGTCGCGGATCGATCTGCTGGATCTCGCCGGCGAGATCGGCCTGCCAGCCGCGATTGCGCTGACGAGCCAGGATCGAACCATAGGGACGCTAGAGGAGGCCCTGCACAGGCTGACACGAGCGTTTCTGTGTACCTACGGTATGGAGCATATGGTGCGCGATATGGAGGCGCACTTCGCGCGTGTGCGCTATTTCCCTTACTCAGCAACGGATCCTTCTTTAGCATGCAAGGGTGCTGTCGCACGCGGCCCGCTGACCTGGCTGCTTGAACAGTGCGGGGCGCTCAAAGCATAGCGATAGCAAGATTCTCCCCATAGTTTCGTGAAACCATTAGGGGGTGGCTGTCCCCGGGCCATCTCCGGGTCGAGGATGCTCCCAAAAAGCACAAAAAAAGGGTCTCGCTCCTGCCTGAGCAGGAGTGAGACCTGATGGGCGTCAATGGATCATGAGGACAGAGTAAAGATTTACTCCTCCTGAATTTTATCGCGTATCTGGAATTGCAAACTCTGTACAGTGTGAATTATCTCAAGGATTCGACGCAGGCTATTTTCTATATCCAACAGTTTCACTGCTAATGCATCTGATCTTCGTATTAAATTAGATGCATTAACAATATCGTTTTTCAATTTTCCTAAGCGTAGCCATAGGAAAGTACTGCCAGCAGCTTCAACCGCTAATATAAACACTAACACTAACACTAACATTCTTTGAACTCCCTTCTTAGTCACAACGCCCCGGCTCCTGTTTTCCAGGCAGGATCCCGGAGGCTACTAACAACAACGACGTTATCTATGAACAAAGGCACCGGAACGGTGCAGCACTCACCGTCCAGCGCCTCTATTCGCGTTTTGGTGCTCTCGTTCGTCAGGAAGGTTACGATGGGCCTTCCACAACCTCCTCGTGGAATCACGAGGAATCTTCTGCCCTGGTACGCTCAACTCGACCCTGGGCGGGGAGGAGCGAAGTGGGCAGGGGTGAGGAAGAGAGCTTTTTCCTCACCTCTTCTCATAACAATTCTCTACTTGTCCCTGTACCATATCGTCCCCCGAAAAACAATCCTGCCATGGCTTCGACCCGCTTCAGAAGGCGATCTATTTCGTATCGCTGGTGTTTGCCGCGCTCCAAAAACAAGAACCATAGGGGGAAAAATCGTCCCATCGCGCCCCAGTTTGCGACGCGGACCGGCAGAAGCGTTGCCAGGGCCACCGGGTAGTGCTATGATAGCCTGACAAAGACCGGGCGCGGTTCACGACGCAACAGGCTCATTCTGCGCGCGGCGGACTACAGGACTGGCGCCCGGAGCATGAGGCAGGAAATATATGAAGACACAGCAGAGAAGCGGGGCTATCGTCCTCGCCGCCGTCAACGAAAAAGGCGGCGTCACCAAAACGACTACCACCGCCAATATCGCTACCATGCTCTCACGGCTGGGATTCCGCGTGCTGGCGATAGACGGAGATCCCCAGGGACACCTCACCTTCACCTTTGGCTATGAACGCAACCTGCTTGAATGCACGCTCTACGACGTGCTGCACGGCAAGTCAGCACTCTCACGAGCCATCCTGCCAACCTTCGTTGACCCACAGACGCTGGCCTTTTATAATCCGCGTGAGCGCCAGCAGTCAGAGCCGCGTGAGCAGGTGCGCGGCCCCGATCTTGTCCCCATCAATATGCGCGCCAGTGCAGCCGATGGGGAACTGCGCGGCAAAATGACGTGGCCCACGCTGCTGCGCAGTGCCTTGCAGCCCCTGCTGCCCAACTATGACTACATACTTATCGATACCACCCCTTCGCTCGGCCTGCTCACCGTCAATGCGCTGTGCGCCGCTCAGTCCATCTTCATTCCCCTCGTCCCGGAGGTACTGGCCGTACAGGGGCTGGGCGATCTGCTCCAGGTAGTACGTCAGGCCCAGGATGGGGCACTTAATCCCAAACTGTCGATTGCCGGGGTCGTCTTTACCAAAGTGCAGCACTATAAAGGACACCATGAGATAATTGCCAGCGTGCGCGAGGATCTGGCGCAAGAGTTCGGCATCTCCTGTTTCAAGACCGAGATTCGCCAGAGCGCCGCGTTCGCCAATGCAGCTAATCGCCGCTCAGTCGTAGTGCTTAGCAATCCTTCCAGCGAACATGCGAAAGACTACTGGCGCCTGCTTGCCGAATTGCTCACCATTGTTGGCGGCCCCGCTCTCGAACCGGTGCAGCGCGTGATGCAGGCCATCAAGGGCGAGGGATAACAAATGCCATCTGCATATAAGAATATGCAGATGGCGCAAACAAAAAGTGACGCCTCTGGCAGCTTCCAGAGGCGTCGCTTGTGCTTATGGCATCGGCCACATCGGCGGCGGCGTTGGCGTGGGTGTGGGTGTGTCCGCTGGCACTGGTGTATCCGTTGGTACCGGCGCCGGCGTACCGGTCGGTACAGGTGTCGGCGTACCCGTTGATGATGGCGTATCGGTTGGCGTGAGCGTCGCGGTGGGCGGCGAGACGACGGGTATGGGCGTTGTCGTAGGCTGCGGCGGTGAGGCTACCGGCACAGGCGTCGCAGGCTGTGGAGGTGGGACCACCGGCACAGGTGTCCCCGTGATAGCGGTGGGCGAGAACTGATCGCTGGTAGGGGTGCCGGTCGGGCTTCCTGTTGACCCTATGGGTACACCGCTATTCGTCCATCCAGGACGCTGCTGCACATATTGCTGGAAGGCAGTGAAGGCCGGACTCGGACCTGGCCCTGCACCTGCTGAGTCAATCGCATCAGGCTGATTGCCGTAGTCCAGCGTGAACCAGAATACGCGCTGCACTATGGACGAACTGGCCGCAGTGTCCATGACGTAGCGCAGGTACTGCGCCTGCACCTGCGGCGACACTACTTGCATACCCGGCAGAGGCGCGGTGGGCCAGCCCACCTCTGTCAACCAGATCGGCTTCTCCGGTAGAATCTGATGAATGGTCTGGATCTCCGCACTGAGCGAGGGATGATCGCCGGTTGAGATAGACGGATCTTTGCCATGAGCATAGTAGTGGAAGTTAGCGAAGTCCAGATACTGGCTATAGCCATTGGCAATCGCTGACATCACCGCAGCGATATGCCGCAGATTCGGCCTGAACGTGCCGTACATTCCGACAAGGATATTGGGATTGACGGCCTTGATTGCCAGATAGCCGGCCTGCAAAATAGGGCCATAGACGGCGGGCGGAAAGAAATCAGGCTCCTCGTTGCCGATTTCGATAGCATCGATGCGCCCATGTCCATGCTGACCATCGTAACGCGAAGCCACCGCCGTCGCGTAGGCCGCCATCTGCTGCGGCGTCGGCAAGGTGGGAGAGCTGAAACAACTGCCGCCGAAGCAGCGCAGAGGAAGATCTATATGGATGCCGGCAGCGTTCAATATCGCCACATCCTGATCGAGTGTTGACCAGTCGAAGACGCCGGGGGCAGGCTGGATCGTGGTCTCGTCGATTTGCAATCGCACCCAGCAAATATTGAGTTGTCTGAACTCGTCGATGAGCTTGCTATCAGCGTGAATCGTCGTCACACCATACGGGCTGTCCATACCGGCACCCATCGCTCCAACAGTATCATTCTGAGATCCGGATGCTGCGGATGTCGCAATTTGAGGAGCGCAGTTCGCGTCAGCGTTCACCTTACCACCGTTGGCCTGCACCAGAATAACCCCTGCTATACCCCCCAGGACGAGCACCAGAACTGTCCACACTGCCAGGACGCGCCGCTGACTGGTGATGAAGCGTGCCGTGGCACGCTTCATCATATGCAACGGTTTCTTATCAACTGAATGGATGAAAGAATGAAGGCGAAATCGGTGCATAGCACTCTTCTCCTTTGCCAAATAATGATGGGAAAGCCTCCCAGGCCCCCGGAAGGCCATCATTGCCCCGCTCCACTATAGGCAAGGAGTCAGTGGTATACAATCCTGATAGAGGTACAGTTTGCGTGAAAAAAGTGGGTGATCTCCAAACAGCCTGAGCGCAGTGAGCCGCCTGCTCGAGCGCAGCGCCGCCCTTTATGCCGTAGCCATTTCCCCACAACATAGCGCGCCGCTGCGCACGGGGGAGGTTCTCCCACTTCAATGGTTAAACTTCATGCAGCGCACCCTATGATGAAGAGTCTGCGGGCGCAGCACCTGTGGTGCTCAGTCCGCAGACTCTTCATCCTGGTGAGCCGCCAGCGAAACTTGCACATGGCGTTAGCCAGCCACCTGGTGGGGCCGGGTGGGCTTGGTTCTCATGGGGAAATGGGTGGGCGCCAACCGGTATAGAGCGGAGGGCAAGGAGGCGAGTGATATCCTCAATGTGGTGCTGTTATGGTTCCTTCGACGGGTGCACGGTCACGCGGCCCGCGCCAGCGCACGAGCAGGCCCAGCACTGCGCAGGCAAGCGCCGTCGCGCCCGCCACAAGAAAGGCGAGCTGTGTTCCTCCCCGCTCCGCCAGCGCTCCGGCGAGCAGCGAACCAAAGGAGTTTGAGCCGGAGAAAATGTAGCTATAGAGGCCGGCCACACGCCCTTGCAGATACGGCGGCGTGGCAAGCTGGACAAGCGCATTGGTATTGGAGGTGTAGAGCGTATAGAACACACCCGTTAATATCAACAGGAGAATCGCGCCAACCACGCTGCGCTGAGGCGCCAGGATCACTTCTCCCAGACCAAAGCCCGCCGCGCTGATGAGCAGCAGTCGCCAGCTTGCCCGGCCAATAGAGGCGGAGAGCAGCGCCCCTATCAGCGCCCCCGCTCCAAAGCAGGCGGTCAGCAGCCCGTATACCTGTGCACCATCACGCAGCGTATTGCTGGCAACCAGCGGCAGCAGCACCGTAAAGTTGATGCTGGCCGTACAGATGAAGAGGAACATCAGCAGGGCCAGCCAGACCGTCGGCGTGCGCCAGACATAGCCGAGACCTTCCCCGATGCTCTTCAAGACCGGCGGTCTCCCATGACGCTCGATAGGAAGGAGTTCATCGACATGCATCAGCAGCAGCGCGATAATCACGGCTACGTAACTGATCGCGTCGATGCTGAAACAGATGCCAACGCCGAAGGCAGCGATAAGCAGGCCGCCCACGCCGGGGCCGATAATGCGCGTCGCATTGGCAACGCTGGAATTGAGGGCGATGGTGTTGGGCAGTTCTCCGCGCCCGACCATCTGAAAAATGAACGCCTGCCGGCTGGGGTTATTCAGGATCAGGACGAGTCCGCGCAGGGCCGCCACAACGTAGGCTTCCCAGACCGTGACTATATGCAAAAGCGTGAGTACGGCCATCACGCCACTACAGATGGCGAGCGCGATCTGCGTAGCAATGAGCATCTGGCGGTGATCAAAGCGATCACTGATCGCGCCGCCAAAAAGGCCAAGCAGAAGGTAAGGCCCGAACTGCCAGAAGGTCAACAGACCCACGGCAAAGGCCGAATGAGTCAGTTCGAGGACCAGCCAGGCCATCGCCGCGCTCTGAAGCCAGGTCCCGATTTGCGAGAGAAACTGGCCGGAGAAGTAGAGCCGATAATTATGATGCTCACGCAGACTGACGAAGGTACGCGCATTGAAGATCGTCCCGGGAACAGCAAAACGCGCCATGCTTATGCATCGCTCCTCGCCAGTTGCTGTAATGGCTCAAGTGCGGCAGCGATAGCGGCCAGCGCGTCGGGCGAGAGCTTTTCCAGTCGTTCAGCCAGCCACGCCGTGCGCCGCTCCCGCAGCGTCTGGAGCACGTTATGCCCGGCGGGCGTGACAGTGAGGCCAACGCGGCGCCGGTCCTGCGGATTGTTGCGCGTTCGCTCGACCAGCCCGGCGGCCTCAAGTTTGTCAATATGCGCTACCAGCGTCGGCATGCTGATGTGCTCGCGCTCGGCCAGGTCGCTCATGCCAATATCGGGCATGCGCTGCAACGCGGAAAGCAGGCTCGCCTGGATCGTGGTCACGCCCAGTTCATTCACCTCGCTCCTCAGACAGCGATTGAGACGCAGCAAGATCGGGCGCAACTGGCTGGCTATGGCGAGTACGTCCGGTTCGGCAGTGCGCTCAGAAAGCGCACTCGATTTGAGTTCTTCCATCATACACCAACCTCTCTTCTCAAGCGTAATATTAATGGTGTGGTGCGCCTGCGGCGCGCCCTCTAAGGGAGAGTTAGCTGGCCCCGCGCCGCAGGCGCGGGGCCAGCTAACTCTCCCCCTGGCGAACCGCGCAGCGGTGAGCAGTCAGGAAAACTTGCGCATAGCGTTAATTAGTTCGTCGAACTATATTATATCACCTATCCGTGAAGCATGGAAAGCCCTGGGGATCGGGCGTGCAGAGCGAGGATGAGGGCGCTCCGAATCTGCTACCATAGAGAAAAGCAGTGATAACGGAGACCAACGATGACGAACATCCATTTGACGCTTGCCTGTGGGGAATATGCCCGGACAATATCTCTGGTGCCTGGCGACGTGCAGCCAGAAGGGATCGATCTGACCTTCCTGCGCCTGCCAGTCGAGGAGACCTTCCGGGGCGCATGATCCGGCACCGCGAATTCGACGCCTCGGAAATGTCCCTCTCCAGCTACCTCATCTATGGCAGTCGTGCCGACGACTCGCAGGCCAGCCCCGTCTTCCCTTCGCGGAGCTTGCGCCACTCCTGCATTTTCATTCACAGCCAGACAGGCATCCAGCAGCCCGCAGACCTGGCCGGCAAGGGCGTGGGCGTCCCGGAATATCAGATGACCGCGCCCCTCTGGCAGCGCGCCGTGTTGCGGCACGAGTATGGCGTTCATCCTTCCAGCATCCACTGGTTGCAGGGAGGGCTGGAACAGCCGGGGCGCCAGGAAAAACAGGCCATCACCCTCCCATCAGATTCAGTCGTCAGCAGGAATGAGGTGGCAACTGCTGAAAGATCAGTGATCGCCACCGGGGTCGCTAAAATGGCAGGGATCCTTCCCCGATAGGAAATTATTCTGATTTTTTTGCTTAAATTTTTCATTTTCACACGAAATCGGGTATACTAGTCTGGTTCCATTAGCGATATTTCTTTCACACATTGATATTTGATAATGCAATAGCGCGGCGCATATAAACTCATGAATTGTGTTCAGGCTCAGAAAGGATGGAAGCGACCATGTTGCGATCCTTTAACAACGTCCCTATTTTCCGGCGGCTTTTCGTCGCATTTGCCCTCACAGCCATCATCCCCGGTATTGTGATTGTGCTGCTGGGCGCCAATTATTTTAACACCATGCTCGCTCGCGGTCAGGCGGTACAGGCCAGCTTTAATGCGCAGAATACCGCGTTTCAACAGCAAGTCAATCTTCAGCGTATGAACGCGGAGCTAAATACTCGTTTCGCCCAGGTTTTTGCCAGTACAGGCATCACCAGGAGTATCAACGATCCCTCAATGACCGCCCTGGGAGCGCAATTCAACGCTGACATCGCCGCCCGCGAAGTGGACTTCGACTTCTCGCTCGCGAATTATGAGCAAAATTTTAATTTAGCCACTTCCAGCAACATGAGCGGCATTCGCAGCATCCTGCTCAGTAATGATCCGAACACACCTCTTATCAATGAGCAGCAGGCAGATCTCAAGGCAGTGATGGGACAGCAGGGCCTGTGGAATCAGTATCGACAGCAGCAGGATAAGGTGTTAAATCTGATCGATCAACAGGTCAATCCTGCCCTGGATTACCAGACAGCCTATCTTGCATTGTTTAACGCCAACGAGACATTTCTTAAACTCAGAAACAAATGGCAGGATGTAGTGAACGTCGCGGAAGTGATGGGCACGACAGTGACGCAGATCGGGCCGGCACAGACGCAGCCCATTATCAGCTCCACCGCCCTCGCTTTCTTCTTTACAATCCTGGTCATTATTACTACTGGATACCTTGTAAACGTTACTATCACGCAGCCCCTGCGCCAGCTTGCGATGCTCACGCGGCGCATCAGCAAAGGCGATACCAGCGCCCGCGCACCAATCAGAGGGCGCGACGAAATATATATGGTCGCCTCCTCGATGAACAACATGCTGGATAGCATTGTGCGCCTGGTGCAGGAGGCACAATCGCGTCATGCCGTTTTGCAGGCGCAAATCGAGAAACTGGTGAGTGAGGTCAGCGGCGTTGGCGAGGGTGATCTGAGTATCCAGGCCGAGGTCACAACCGATGATCTGGGCGTGCTTGCCGACTCCTTCAACTACATGGTCGAAGAACTGAGCAGCCTGGTGATCCGTGTGAAATCGCTCGCGCACGAGGTAGAAAACGCGACGACGCTCGCATTTGAACGCATGGGGCAACTGGTGAGAAGCGGCGATATGCAGATCCAGCAGATTTCCAGAGCGGC
Source organism: Ktedonobacteraceae bacterium (assembly GCA_035294325.1). Taxonomy (GTDB): domain Bacteria; phylum Chloroflexota; class Ktedonobacteria; order Ktedonobacterales; family Ktedonobacteraceae; genus DATGLE01. The sequence continues at coordinate 8,849 of DATGLE010000110.1, forward strand.
GGTAGAGGTTGAGCGCATGGCGAACTCCAGCCGCCAGGTGGCGGAGGGCGCCGCCACGCTCTACAGCGTCGCGCTCGATGCCCGCAAGACCGCTCAGGATGGTCGCGACGCAGTGGGACAGGCGCTCGAAGGTATAACGCGTATCCACGGCAACGTACAGGCAACCGCTGAGAAGGTCCAGGTGCTCGGCGAGCGTTCACGCGAGATCAGCAACATCGTGGAGGTGATCTCCAGCATTGCTCACCAGACGAACCGCCTGGCGCTGGACGCCGCTATCCAGGCGGCGATGGCTGGCGAGAATGGCAAAGGCTTCGGCGCCGTCGCGGCGGACATCCGCCGTCTGGCCGAACGCGCCAAAGAGCAGGCAACGATGATTACGCGCATAGTCCGCGGCGTGCTTGAAGACATCGGGGCGGCGGCGCTCTCTATGAACGACACTGAGAAAGAAACTTCGCAGGGAGCGGAACTTGCCCAGCAGGTAGAAAGGGCGCTCGAATCCCTCTTCTCGGCGGTTGAACGGCAGGCGGGCGAGATTGAAAACATCAACTTGATGGCAACGCAGCAATTGCAATCTTCGAGTGCGGTGGTACAAATTATGCGGGCCGTCTCCCAATCAACCGAGCAGAACAGCGCCAGCACGCACGAGACCGCACGGCAGATGGAGCGTCTGACGCGGCTTGCCGAGCAACTGCTGGCCTCCGTTGGAGCCTTCAAGCTGCGCGAGGAGCAGAATCCCTACGTTGCCGCTTTGCAAGGGGATTACGCAGTCGTTCCGGCACAGAGCCAGCCCGGGCCATACGATATGATGCCCACAGTAACGGCGCCATCACAGCCTCCGGGAGATAACTACAGGAATCCCGCCGGCATAGAGCCTGCCGCGTCATTCTCTCGCTACCCCACCACGCCCTATCCCTACAATGGCGAGCAAGGAGAGCCGCAGCCGCCGCGCAGATGGAACTCTTCGCCGCAGAACGATAACGGCAATGGGGATTGGGACTGGCGCAGCATGATCGATAAGTAAAACCACCGCTTCGGCGAGCTACGGTGTACATATCTGGCGTGCAGTTATATAAATCTGGTTATCTCCCCGGCATATCAGGCTTCGTCATAAAGAAGGCAGGGACGGGTATCGTCGGGATCAGTCGCGCTAGCAACTGCTCATCGATGGCTGCGCCGGCCAGTTCGAGGGCAGTGAAGAGCACACCGATGGCCGGCTCGAAGCGGGAGCGCATGGGCCTGACCTCTGGCGAGGTCACGCGCACCTTTTCAATAATGGCATCGGCCAGCAGCGAGGAGGGATGGCGAAAGACGCCGCCAGCGAAGACCAGGGCGAACGGCGTACCCTCAATACCAACGCAGCGCGCCGCCGCCAGCGCGTAATCGCCGAGCGCCCGGCCATGCTCGCGCACGATGCGCCGCGCGACCTCATCCCCGGCGGCAGCCTCATCCAGCAGGATCGGCGTGAGGTGATCGATATGGTCGTATGGCCGGCGCACGCGCCCGGTAAAGCGGTGCAGCAGTTCCTCGACGGTATCCAGGCCGAAGAAGGCGAGCACGCGCGGCGTAAGAGAGGTCGGCGGCTCGATTCCCAGTTCCGAGCGATAGACGGCATCCAGCGTCTTCTGACCGAGATGGCCGCCCCCCTGCACCTGGTCCTGCCAGTAGCTCGAATGCCATGTGCGGCCATCCGGGGCGCGCGCGCCGGTGGCTGCTCCAGTGCCGCAGATAACCGAGACGCCCGATCTTCCAGAGGAGCAGGCGTGCAATACGCTCAGCGCGTCGTTCTGCACCACGATAGTACGCCCAAAGCCTCGCGCCTCCATTGCCGAGCGCAACAAAGCGAAATCTTCCGGCCAATCGGCGCCGGCCATGCTGAATACCGAGGCCACAACGTCGGAGGCTGCGACCTGCGCGGACTGGAGCGCGCCCCTGACCGCGTGCTCGATATTGGCTATTGCCGCGTCAGCCGGCGTTTTCCCGTTGGCGCGTGCGTTGTAGATATCGCCGCAGCCACCACGTCCCGTCCCCAGAATCGTTCCATCAAGGCTCGCAACGAGCGCGATGGTCTTCGTATTTCCGCCATCGACGCTCAGTACATATCGCATTGGCATCTCCCCTTGCCATAGTAAACTCGTGCGCAGTCATGACGCGGCCTTCACCCTGGCTCTACCTGCCCTGCCAGGCTTTACACTCCCTCCCTTGCGCAAACGCGGATCGGCCATCTCGTCGATACCAAAGTTGATGAAGGCCAGTCCGGCTCCCAGCACAGCAATACACAGGCCCGGCATCAGGAACCACCACCACGCGCCCAGCATCAACGCGTCGTTATTCTGCGCCCAGTAGAGCATCGTGCCCCAGCTCACCGTGTTGATATCGATCAGCCCCACAAATTCAAGGGCCGTCTCCGCCAGGATGGCATAGATGACGGTGCCCAGGAATTGCGCGGCGATGATAGCGGTCTCGTTGGGGAGAATTTCAAAGAAGATGACGCGCAGCGATGATTCCCCGCTGGCCTGTGCCGCCGCCACGAACTCACGGTTGCGCAGCGAGAGCGTCTGCGAACGCAGCACACGCGCGCCCCACGACCAGCCCGTGACAATGACGACGAAGGCGATGATGAGCGGGCCTTTATAGGCCAGGAAGGCCGCAAGCACAATCGCCAGGGGCACCGTCGGCAGCACCAGGAAGATGTTCGTAAACAGGGAGAGGACCTCATCGATCCAGCCCATATAATAGCCGCCGGCCAGGCCGAAGATGACCGATATGAGCGTGGAGATCACGCCAATCGCGAAGCCGATAAACACCGAGACGCGCGTGCCCACCACCGTCTGCGCGAAAATGTCCTGCCCGGTCTGGGTTGTCCCCAGCCAGTGGGCCGGCGAGGGAGGCGAGAGGATATCGGGGCTGAACGCATTTGGATCCTGCGTGACAAATAGCGGCCCGAAGATCGCCACCAGCACGAAGAAGAGCACAATATAGAAACCCAGGCTCACCTTGCGGTTCTGCGTGAACAGCCGCCACACATTGCGCCAGCGACTTATCTGAGCGATCTGGGGACTCGCAGCAGCTTCGGGCGCAAGTGTACTGATCTCAGAAGAAGGAAGGCCCACCGCGCTAGCTCCTTTCCAGGCGTACACGAGGATCAAGCATGACATAGGCCAGGTCGGCCAGGAAGTTCGCAGCCAGCACCGCAACCGAAACGATCAGGAAGATGCCCTGCAAGAGCGCGTAATCCAGGTTATCGACGGCTTGCAGCAGCGCGTAACCCAGCCCTGGATACGAGAAGACGATCTCGGTCAGCAGCGAGCCGCTGACGACGAAGCCCAGCGAGAGCGCGAAGCTGGTGATGTTCGGCAGGATGGCGTTGCGCGCGGCGTACATCAGCATGATACGTCCCTCAGGTAGTCCCTTCGCCTCTGCCATCAATACATAGTCTTCTGAAAGCGTCGTAATCATTGTGTTACGCATGCCGAGCAGCCACCCGGCGATAGAGCTAACGACGATGGTCAGCGCCGGCAGAATGGCGTGCTGAACCGCGCTCCAGAAAAAGTCGATATCCCAGCCCGGCGTCACCGCTTCCGTATCGTAGCCGCCGTTGAGCGGGAACCAGTTGAGGCGATAGCCCAGGATATAGAGCAGCACCAGCGCCAGCCAGAAATAGGGAATGGCTGAGAAAAATGTAAATATCGGGGGCAGCGCCGTATCCAGACTCGAACCGCGCCGCCAAGCAATAACCACGCCCAGCAGCGTCCCCACCACAAAACTGATCACCAGCGAGACGCCCACCAGCGTAAGCGTCCAGGGAAGTTCCTGCGCGATCACCGCCGAGACGGGCATGGGCAGGTAGGAGATAGAGGTGCCCAGATTGCCATGCAGCAGGTTATTGAGATACTGGAAATACTGCACCCAGAGCGGCGCGTGGCTGATACCAAAGGCGATTTCCAGAGCGTGCTGCGCCTGCGGCGAGATTCTGCCGTGCATGCGCGCCATCAATGCCTGCACGGGATCGCCCGGCGAGAGGCGCGGAATAACGAAATTCAAGGTTGCCGACGCCCACAGGGCAATAAGATAAAAGCCTATCCGGCGTAACAGGTGGCGCAATGCTGCCCCCTTTCATCCATATATTCACCAGGCATATCCACATGGGCCTGTGGCCCATGTGGATATGCCTGGTTTTTCTATGCAACGGGCTGGAGGTTGAGCAGGACGATTTCACAATCCGGGGCCATGTACGGCGCCGGCGTGGCATACGGGTGCTGCGCATCGGGCCAGCCGGTATAGTGCGCGGTGCTGTACTCGTACCAGTACGGCTCGTTGGTCAGAGGTATGATGGGCAATTGCTGCACCATAATTTGCTGGATGCCCTCCATTGCCTGCTTCTGCACAGTAGCATCACCGGTGGTCGCGAACGAGTTCAGCAGCCTGTCGGTCGTCGCGTCCTGCCAGCGCTCGAAGTTCGAGTTCGCGTTCTGCCCGATGGGAGCGGAGTTGGCACTGTTCAAAGCGGCGTTGTACCAGTAGTAGGGCGTCGGACCAGGGGTTAGCGATGACATCGACATGTCATATTTGCCGGCCTGCATGGCGCTGTAATAGGCATCGTAGTTCAGCACGTTGACCGTAACCTTGATGCCAATAGCCTTGAGATTGCTGGCGATGATCTGGCAATCCGTAATCCAGTCGGTCCAGCCCTCCACGACGTTGAGATTAAAGGCCAGTTTCTTGCCATTCTTATCCACATCAATGCCGTCCGGCCCCCTCGTGAAACCCGCGCCTGCCAGCAATTGGGCCGCGCTCGACGAGTCCGTCGTAAATGTCTGGCCTGCATACTGCGGGGCAAGGAAATCCTTCTGGAAGGGCAGGAGCAGCGCGGTAGGATGAGCAACCGGCTCAAAGCCGTTCTCGCCGACCTTGTAGAGCTGGTTGCGATCAATAGCCTGGCTGATTGCCTGCCGAACGGCGAGCACATTGAACGGGTATCTGGCAAGGTTGAGGGCGAGATAGACGGTATCGCTGGCCGGGAACCAGTAATGATTATGCGCCGGGTCGCGGTTGACATAGGTCTGCTGAATGTTGGGAATGTAGAGGCCGGCCCAGATGATCTTGCCCTGATCGAGCGCCAGTTCGGAACTCGTATTGCCATTGAAGGCGGGGAAGGTCAGCTTTGTTACTACCGGCTTGCCGGGCTGCCAGTAGTGCGGATTCCTGACGAACGTATAGTTTTGCGGAGCGAAGGTAGAGAGCACGTAGGGGCCGGTGCCAACGGGATTGGCGTCCGCGTACTGGCTCGGATCGCCCTTCACGCTCGACCAGAGATGCCTGGGGAGGATATAGGTCTGCCCGCCCAGATACCAGAGGATCGGTGAAAACGGCTGCTTGAGCGTGACGACGACGGTGGAGGGATCGGGAGCGGTGACGGCCTTGATATAGTTCCACATGCCGTTTACGTCCAGCGACGAATACTTCTGGAGCAGATCGAGCGTAAAGAGCACGTCGTCGCTGGTGAATGGCTGCCCATCCGACCATCTCACGCCGGGGCGCAGGTGATACGTGACCGAGGTTGCGTCGCTGGAAAGCTGCTGGCTTGCGGCCAGCCAGGGCTTCACGCTGCCATCGAGCCGATTGTAGAACATCAATGTTTCATAGATCATGCCCTGTGAGCCGCTGTCCACGTTGGGGTTGTAGGGATTGAAGTTCCTGGGCCAGTCGCCATTAGTGATGCCGACAATGGAGAGCGGCACCTGCTTTTTTGCCCCCTGCGCTGTCGCTCCGCCGCAGGCAGCAAGGACGAGCGCAAGGAGCGTCAGGGCCGAGAGCAATAGCGCCCCCCTGCGCATTTTCCCTGGAGATAGTTGATTGAGTATCATCGCAAACCTCCTGGAGTGGAAATATGGATCAGTCCTTGATCCCCAAAATACAGGTGTGTTCCTACCAGATGGTCTCGTTAGACGATGGCGAGACCGAACTGCGATAGTTCGCGCCACAGGATGCCCGCACTACTAGATCAGTAGGGATGAGGATGCTCACCGGTCCGGCAGCTCCGCCTGTCTCCTGCGCTCCATCGCGCCGCGCACCTGCGAGCATCGCTAGCAGCAGTTCTATGCCCCGCTGCCCCATCTCGAAGTACGGCTGTCTGACAGTGGTAAGCGCCGGATGGACATGGACGGAAGGCGCATCATCGTCGAAGCCGACAAGCGCGATATCTTGCGGCACCGAGAGGCCATACTCCTCAGCCGCCGTCAGCACGCCATAGGCCATCTGATCGGCGGCTGCGAAAATGGCAGTCGGGCGCTTTTCTACAGGGAGAGCGAACAATCTACTGGCACAGGCGCGTCCACTGGGCGGCGTGAAATCGCCCACCAGCAGCAGTTCAGGCTCCGGCACGATGCCCGCCTCCTGCAACGCCCGGCAGTAGCCGCGATAGCGGTCCTGCGAGGCCAGATATTCTGGCGGCCCCTGAATGTGCGCGATGCGCCGGTGGCCGAGGTTTATCAGGTGACGCACCGCCAGGTACGCCCCCGTGAAGTTATCGGTTCTGATCCACGGCGCCGCCTGCTCCTGCTGGTCATCTACAATGACTATAGGAAATCCGCTTTCATAGAGCTGTGTCAGATAGCGGGATATCTTGCCGGGGAAGACGGCCAGCAGGCCCGCCGTCAGACGCGTCGCCTGAATACGGTCAATCACGGCGCGGTTGCCGCTATCGAGGTCTTCGGGGTTGATGCTGTAGAGCACGAGGTCATAGGGTGTTTGTGAGATCGTCTCTACAATCCCTCTTGTGAGATCGGTAATAAAGGGCCACACCCACGTGGGAATGAGCATACCGATCAACTGGCGCTGAGCCGCCGGAGACTGTGGGGCGGCATCGGAACCGCGCGGCACGAGTCCCTGCTCCTCCAGGATGCGCAGAATGATCGCTCGCGTTGCCGGGTCTACGTCTGCCGCCCGTTCTGCCTCATCGCGCTCAGGTGAGACATATTCCAGCTTGCCTGCCTGTTCTTTACGCGCTCCATAGAGGGCTACTGGCGCGCCTCCACCGCCCCGTTTGCGCTGTTTCTCAGCGCTATCAGGCAAAACCTGACAGAAGTCGCTCAACGTGCAATGCAAGGCGTTGCAAAGCGCCTGCATGGTTTGCAATCGCAGTGCGTTGGGCCTCCCGTGAAAGAGAGCGGAGACAGCTTGTAGTGAGAGGTGAACGCCGACCTTCTCGGCCAGCAAGCTTTGCAATTCCGAGGGACGATAAATATCATGCTCTACGGCCAGCCATTTCTTGAGGTTCCAGATAATCGGCATCGCGTTCCCCTGCCCCTGAAATAGATCACTCAAGCCTAACTTACGTAACTCAAGTTTATCTTAACTTATGAAAGTTAAACCTGTCAAGATACCGGGGTCTGGGAAACGCGATCTCATCTAAGGACCGCAGGGCCAGGGGCAGTGACCAAAAATTACAAGCGAGCCTGGTCTCTCGTCCCAGGCCCGCTTGTGTGTGGCGCATGTTACCAAAGAGGGGAGTGCGAACGAAAGAGAGATAACTCCTATAGAGAAGACCGGATCTACCTTCTCCAGAAGACGCGCCGGTAGGAAACGACGTGGATGGATGCACGAAATAAAGACTCTACCGGATAATCAAATGAACGGGGAAAAATGTTACAGAGGACAAACTTGCGCCGGTCTATGCACTATGATATACTCATAATGGATTAGTATATTTCGATCAGACACTTTTCTTGTAGCATACGGCATCACCGTAGAAAGGCGTCCGATATGGTCCTCAGAAGCGATGCACTGCATCGTAATCTGCAACACCTCAACGGCATGTTAACCACCCACGAAGCAGCCAGACAGCTCGATCTCAGTTACTGGCACTTTATGCACCTGGTAGAAGCAGGAAGGATACCGGGGGTGCGCGTTGTAGACCGATGGCTCTTCTCGCCCGATGACCTGGACGACTATCGACGTAGCAAGTATGGAGCGCTTGAAGACCTGGCGCGAACGGCGCTGGACGATCCGTCAGTTGGCCTGACAGAGAAACAGGCGATCATCTGCCGCTATCTGCTCGATAATGAGCGCCCCTCAGCCATAGCGCGCAAGCTCCAGCAATCCCGCCAGGCCGTTCACTCTCAGATCTCACTGATCCGCGAAAAAGTCACCCGCCTCTCAGCCCCGCCCAATGCACCAGATCAACCGCGCCGCCCTATACGCAATAGACAGCTCTGAGTTCAATCGGGTTTGACCAGCGCCTCATAATAGTCCGCGCATTCATCGCAGAGCGTCATAGGGACCTTCGTGATATACTCATGCGCCACTTGCTGGTGCTCGTCACAGACGGGCATCTTACAGCGAGCACAGGTTGCGGTTGCCTCCGCCTCACATACATAGCACTTTGTTGGATCTTCCCCTGACTTGTTTCCGCCAACGATCTCTGGTTCTTCGATCATAGTAGCCTCCTATTCTTCTCACCTGTTCGATGCCTCGTCGTCTGATACCTGGCATCCTCGCTCTTTCTCGCCGGGCGTCCGCGCGGCGAGCGCCGCAGGTGCGAGCAAGCGATGATACTGGAAAATCAGGCACACACTCAACTGGCGCCGCACCACAAGCCCAATCCTCACCTCCATATTTTACAAATAGAAGTCAAGTAGAAGGTTATGGCAGCCGCATTCCTAACCGGGCCAGGATCTCCTCAAGGCCGTTGGGAGAGAAATCCGTCCAGATGGCGGTCACTTGCTCATCGTTGACGGTTACATCCAGGTGGCGCAGCGGGAGGGCAATCCGGGTATCCGAAGGGGGAATACGTGGCAGGCCCGGCACGAAGAAATCACCACGATGCGTCCCGGTAATACGGATAACGAAGTGGGCGAGCATGCCCTGTTCCCTTACAGGATGCTCATTCAAGAAGATCGCGTTGAAGGCCCAATCGGGGAAAGCAGCCATCACTGCCTGCATGAAAGCGATGATCCTCTGCTTCCCCAGAGGCTGCGGCAAGAGATTGTACCAGATAACGCTATCAGCCAGGCAGGAAGCCAGCCGCCCGGCATCGTTGGCTTCCCATGCCTGGATCGCGGCTTTCGCAACATCCTTCGCGCTCATCGATGTGATCCCTCCCTTCATAGCAGATCCTTAGAATGAAAAGTCCAACCCCTGTCGCGAATGAGAAGGGCTGTTTCTGTGCCTTTGTTGCAATCATGTTCATCAGGCTCCTCTCTGCATACTCACCCGGTTGCTTTCTTCACGCGCAGTGTTCCCTGGTTCAGAATCGGCAATGATCGAGAGGACCTGTTCGCGTTCCAACAGTTCCTCCTGGAGCAGTGCGTGAGCCAGGCGCTCCAGGGCATCGCGGTGTTCGGTGAGCACCGTGCGGGCTTGCTGATGGGCCTCCTCCATGAGTCGTTCCACCTCTGCATCTACCCGCTGAGCTGTTGCCTCCGCATACAGGCGGCTGTGCTCCCCCAGGGATGGCTGATTGAGGAAGGAATTTTCGTTTTCCAGATCGTAGGCGACCACGCCCGTACTCTCGCCCATACCCCATTCCGTCACCATACGCCGGGCCAGGCGCGTCGCCTCTTTCAGATCATTCTCCGCGCCGGAGGTGATTTCACCCAGGGCGACTTCCTCCGCGGTACGCCCACCCAGGGCGACGGCAAGGCGCTGGAGGAGATAAGAACGCGGGTAGTTATGCCGGTCATCCTCTGGCAAAAACTGCGTGACGCCGAGCGAGCGCCCGCGCGGCACAATGGTCACTTTATACAGCGGATCAACATCGGGCAGCATGGCCGCAACCAGAGCATGGCCGCCTTCATGGTAGGCCACAATGCGCCGCTCGCGCTCATCCATCAGTGCCTCTCGCTTGCCGCCCAACAACAATTTGTCCAGTGCCTCTTGAAAGTCGTGGCGATCCACCTGCGCTTGCCCGCGCCGCGCCGCTACCAGCGCGGCCTCATTCACCAGGTTCGCCAGGTCCGCTCCCGAAAAGCCAGGTGTTCCACGCGCCAGTTCTTCAAGATTGACATCGGGAGCCAGTGGAACATGGCGAGTATGAATGCGCAGAATCGCCTCCCTGCCGCGTCGCTCTGGCCGATCAACCGTGACCTGGCGGTCGAAGCGACCGGGGCGCAGGAGCGCTGGATCGAGAACATCGGGCCGGTTGGTCGCGGCCAGCACGATAACAGCCTCATGCGGCTCAAAGCCATCCATCTCGACAAGCAATTGCTCCAGAGTATGTTCCCGCTCGTCATTGCTGGCAATGGCCCCGGCCCCACTGCGTGTACGCCCGATGGCATCGATTTCATCGATGAAGATGATACAGGGAGCATGCTTGCGCGCCTGAGCAAAGAGGTCACGCACGCGGCTGGCGCCCACGCCAACGAATAACTCTACAAAGTCGGTGCCGCTCGCACTGAAGAACGGTACTCCGGCCTCTCCGGCAACCGCACGCGCCAGTAAGGTCTTGCCGGTACCCGGTGGTCCAATCAATAGGATACCTTTGGGGATATGCGCACCAATCTTAAGGAAGCGCTGCGGATCACGCAAGAAGTCAATGACCTCACGCAATTCTAGCTTGGCCTCATCGACACCCGCAACGTCAGCAAAGGTTGTCGTGGGACGCTCTTCGCTATAGAGCCTGGCCCGGCTGCGTCCGATACCAAATAAGCCACCTCCCTGTATATCCTGCATCTGGCGCATGCCTCGCCAGCTCATGAAGCCAAAGTAGAGCAGCAGGAGCACCGGTAACAGATTCACGGCCCACACCAACGCCGTCTGCCACCAGGGAGACTGTGCCGGCTGCGCACGCACTTCAACGCCTTTTTGCTCCAACAAGGGCAGCAGGTCAGGATCACCTGTTGACGGGATAAAGGTGGTGAAACTGGTCGCGGTTATCTCTCCCTGCCCACCCGGCTGTTGCTCGTGAACGGGCTTTTTGAAGCTTCCAGTGACGGAATCATCGCTTTTGATCGTCACACTACTCACATTGCCCTGCTTCACCTGCTGCAAGAAGCTGCTATACGATATATTCATCGTTGCTGGCTGTCCGGTACCCAGCAGACTGAAGAAGAATGGGCCATAGAAGATCAGATTAATCAGGAACATAATGAGCAGCAGGCGCAGCCAGAAGCCCAATTTCCTCCTCGGATCTTCTTGCTGCGAGGCTCCCTTCTGCTGCTGACCTCGTTCTTGCCGGGAGTCATTGGCAGCGGACCATTGCCGCAAAGATGCTTCTTGCCTGACATCTTGTTTTGAATCTGCCTTCGCTGTATCCATAGAAGCTGCCTCCTTGACATGCATTGAGTAGATCCGGAAGCTATTCTCAATATATATTGATCTAACAAATTTTGTCAAGTAATCTAACGTAAATATAACATACTTATAACGTTTTTCTAACGGATACAACGCCTGAAAGCGTCGCGAGCAGCTTCTCGAAACATCCGCATCCTCCCGCCTGCGGCGCCCGCCGGCTATAGTGTATGGTTGTGAAACAGGCGCAAAGCGCCTGTTTCACAACCATACACTATAGCCCGGAGCGGCGGGGCAGCGAACGCCCGGTTAGAGGGTCTGCGGATGCTGGCTCCTGATCTGGCGGAGGATGCTCTCATCCTTGATCTGGTCATCGGAAAGCAGCAGAAGGATCTTGCTGATAACCTCGCTGATTTTGCTATTGGCATCATCGACGAAAGGCAAGAAGAGGCGCTCGTGCGTCTGTCCCCACCTGTCGGGCACAATGCACAGATAGCTGCCCGGCTCGATATGGATGGCCGCGCTGCCCAGGTGGACGCGATAGCATGCCAGCTTCCCCTGCACATAAGCATAATGTCTATCGACGGTTACGCCTTGCAGCCCCAGTTCGTCCAGCAAGGCCCTGACCAGCTCGCCTACACGCGTATAGATCTCGTTGGAGAGATACGTCCCTCCCGCTCGCCCGGCGACGGCGACCACCAGATCAGCATCGCGCATCACCTCTGAGAAGATCAGCGGCGAGACCAGTTCTAACGGGATGCGGGCATGCTCCGCCTGTGACGCGTAAGGTGAGGACGGACCATACGGCTCAAAGGAGATCTCGTCTATCGTTGCTTCCGATGACGGTTCGCCAAGATAATGAGCGTTGTGCGGCAGCGTGAAGACGGCGCGCAGGCCAGGGAATATTTTATAGGCATAGGCTTCATCGTGTCGTCGCACACGCCAGCCACGGCTCGCCAGCAGGCCGGTAGTCATAGCGCCATCAATGGTACGACCGGCAAAGCGGCGCGAATATGTGCGCGTCTCTTGCTCCGCCGGAGTGAGCACATATAATTCTCTGAAAGCCTGCTTAACCGGCTGCACAATGCGGCGATGCACGATCTCGCGCTGCCAATCCGCGAGCATGCCGGACTGAAAGAGATGATAGGGATGCGCTACCATCACCGGTGCCACGATGGGATGGAGGCTATTATCCAGCCCACATAGCGCCATCTCATCGGCCTCTAACAGCCCCATTACACCATCTTCTGAGCGCAAAATGAGCCGCGAGAGCAGAGTACGAGCTGTGGGCAGGCGCAGCAAGCGGGACAGTTCTTCCGGCGTCAGCATCTCGCCCGTCACCAGAAGCCGCTCAAGCAGGCCCCGGCGCAGCCTGCTGATATGCTCCCGCAGTCTTGCCACCGCCTCTTTCGCCTCCTGGTAGCCGGCGTTGGCACGCACCTCCTTAGGAATGGATTTGAGCGTGCGCCCGGCGCGCGTCACTCTGATCGCCGCCTCGATGCCATCCAGCGCAACGCTCCAGCGATACTCGCCCGCCGTCCACATGCGTTCGGTCAGCGCCATATCCTGCACGACCTTCATCTCCATCGCCCATTCCAGGTGAGCGGCATCGGTATAACCGGCAACCTGCGCCAGATTAGCCAGCGCCGCCTGCACCGCCGCTGCGTGCGTCGCCCGGCGCCCGGGGATAAAGGCGTTCCCCACACGCGCTATCTTTTGCAGCCTCAGATAACGTTCCAGCACCTCATCTTCTCCGCGCGTTAAGGGCAGCAGGCCATAGGCTTTGATCGATACCTGGCCGTTGCGCTTGAGTCCTTGCTCCACCGCCGCTCTATTCCAGCCGCCCTGCGCACGCACCAGCATAGCAGTATTCTCCACACCCGCTTTCGCTTTGCAGAGCAGCGCCAGCATCTCCTGCGCCATCGCTTCGGGCACGCACTCCAGGACACCGCGCACTGCTACGACATCGAGCACGCCGGAGAGCGGATCAGTCGAGTTGGGCACATCCATCGAGATGCGTTCTCCATAGGGGGCAGAGGGGAAGCGGCGCGCGGCAAACTCCTCGACCAGCATCACCAGCGGCAGGGCCTCCTGCCAGTCCAGCGCCTCACAGAGCAAGCGCCGGGCGTGAGTGGCGACGCCAAAGAGCGCCTTGAGCGTCGCCTGTGGAAACTCTCGCAACTGTGCCAGCAATTGTTGCCGCTCCTCCCCGGATGCCGGCTCGATATCCTCGGCGCGCGCTATACGAATAACCGCCTGCTCGACGGTGCGCGGGGAATCAGGACCGCCGACGCCCACCAGATCTTTCAGTTGCCGCGCCGTATGCAGCCGCGCCGCCAGCAGCAGCCAGCTTGCGCCGCGCAGTATGCCACGATAGGCAAGGATGACATGGCAGTTCTTCTCACTCAGGTGCGGCGCAACCTCGGCAATCAAGCGCTGCCGGTAGGCTTCTAGCTGCTGGCTGAAAGCTTCGCTGATGACGGAACTGTTCCGCTCCCACATGTACGCAGTATCATCCATGAAGGTATAAGGGATCAGACGCGCGATATGCTGGAATATTTCATAGTCCAGAGCGCCATAGGCAGACAAATTGCGCAGCAGGCCCAGAAATGGCTCTGCCGCGTCATGCACGAGATAGGTCCAGTCGTTGCCAGAATGCCACGTCTGTGTCGATGTGTTCGTAACCCGAACATCTCCCTGATGCACGAGACAGGTCCAGTCGTTGCCAGAATGCCACGGCGGCACAGGATTCAACTCTTCAAGCAGCCCAAAAAGCTCCGGCGAGGATTTTAAGCCGACCAGCAGATTCAGGCAATCTTGCAGCATGGGATGGCCTGTGAACCCGATGCAGCCAATACTTTTTGCCTTTTCGCTGAGCGCTTCGGTCAGATTCCGCAGATGGGCCGCGATGCGTCCCAGAATGTCGGGCGGCGCATATTCGACGATGACGGCATTGAGGACGCTTACCAGCCGCAGGCCGGACAGGCGGCGGCGGCGTTCCCCCTCCTGATGCGCCTGTCTGAAAGACTGGCCTTCGCGCAGCAGGCGCAGCGTTGTCCGCAAGCCGCTGGCATTCAGCCTGCTCAGCCCCCCCTGGATGCCACCATCTGACAGCCCGGACAGCACTTGCAGCAAGTTACCGGCCTGTTCGCTTAGCCTCTTCTGCATGTCCAAATCTCTGGCCCTGGCTTCCTGCGCCTTGCGGTGCCCGGTGCGAAAGTAGAGATCGGCGGCCAGCGCTCCCAATGTGTCGCCAGGATAGCGCGCCCGCAGTCGCTCAAGCGTCGCGGTCATCATGCTATGATAGGGATGATCGGCGCAGCGGGCTATAAGCCACCCCGGCTGCGTCATGAAGTGCGCAAGCGTCTCGCGCCCGGCATACTCGGGCGACCAGAGTTCATCTATCGTGCTCAATAGATCCCGCACAAATTGCTGCGGCGTATCCAATCTTTTACCCCCCGATAAGTGGCGTGAGTCGCAGAAACGTCACTCTGCAACCCGGCCTGAATGTCAGCCTTTCATCCAGGCGCTGCACCCGCCGGCCATCCACCACCAGGAGATACGCGCCCTGTTCAAAGGCACGCTGCGCCCTGCGAACCTCAACCGCGCTATCTATTTGTAACGGGGCATAGCGGATCCTTCCCCCGGCCTCTTGAGCCTGGATTTCCTGCTCTATCAGATAGAGACGATTCAGGGCGCGCTGCGCCTGCGCGGCATCCAGCCTGTAGGAGACAAGTAATTCGCGGATCTGCTCTTCAACGGTGCGCCGAATGAGTTCCGCAGCGGTAATATCGTGGTCGAGGATGTCGAGCGCCACGACTGGCAGTTCCGGCTCGCTCTGTGGCGCCAGCAGCGAGCGGCAGCGAATCTCAATGCTCTGCATAGCAATCGATCCCCCCATGATCGAAATGATTTGAATATCGTAGCCAGTTCTACTGATATGCTCTTCTTTTTCCGGGCGAGAAAGACGGCAAGCCTTACCCCTGAGGGCATCTGTGACACTGTAATATCATTCTCCCTTATGCCATACTCGACGGAGTTGCTTTTGTTCAAACAGGGTAAGGTCACGCGAAATCTCTTCCTCTGACACTGGTCTTTTCCCTCTCCAGCCTTCCAGGATTGATCCGCGTGGAATTCCCTCATCCGGCGCGACTCAGTAGAGAAGGCTCGATTAACGGAGCCAGAGCCGCGTCGTGGTCGGCAACGGCACGCAGTAGCCCGAAATTACCGGTGAGCATCATATCCCCGTGCGGCACCGCTTCGTAGGGATGCAGGCGCGAGCCGCGCAGCATGGCACGGCGCGGTCCCGTGACCGACAGGAAGGGGAAGGCATGCCCATTGCTCGCCGTCTGCCGCAGCACCAGTGCGCCATGACCGCTATCGGCAAAGACCTCCTCATTCGTGAGGGTGCCATCGGCTAATTTGCCGAGCAGTTCTTCAAGCCTGGCGCTGGTAATCTCGCCGGTATGGTGCTCGAAGATGCCCGTAATGCGTCCCCGCACGAGATGAAAGGCCAGGGTGTGAAAGTTGCCGATATTGCACAGCAGGCTCTCCTCCTGCTTGCGTACCAGCGGATCTTCAAGGGAGCCGAGCGCCGCCGCCGAGCCGGTATCCATACAATATAGCGGAGCATCGTTACTGGAACCGCTCAATTGCAGGTAGCGCGCGGCACTCTTCGCAACGGCGTGCAGGCGCGTCAGGTCGGGGGGTATGTCCCGCGCGGCATAGGCAAAAGCGCTCGGTACGGGATTGTTGTGGACGGTTCTGGCGATGAAGTCGAAGCGGAAACGGCGGTCGCTGTACCCTGGAGGCGCGGCTCCGTGATCGAAGGCCGCGATAGCCAGCGCATCGACATGGGGATCAACATCGAAGGCGCGCAGAGCTGTGATGATGGCCTGAGCGTCGAAATCTTGCAGTTCGATATGCAGCGCGGCGGATTGCTGTATGCGGCGTGCGGCCTCCGCCTCGTCGATAATCTCAAAGCCCATCTGCTCAACCGCGCTCAGATCATCGTCGAAGGTGCGCCCGGCCTCCGGCGTCACGGCCACCGCATAGCCGGCGAGGGCATGATCGCGCGCGGCCCAGTGGCAGGGACCGCCGCCCATCGTGACGCCCGTTAGCAGAATGGCCTGCCCGCGTTGCGTGGCACGCTTGATGCGCTCGGCAACAATGACGGTTGGCGAGGGCATTACGAGTTTAAAGCAGTTCTCTATGGTTTTGCCGCTTTCAAAAAGCAGTATATCTTGCGTTCCTGTGCCGACATCGATAGTCAGGATACGGATTGGTGCTGACATCAACTCTGCTCCTGCATGACAAAAAGTTCTCTTTAATATATCATTTTTTGAGCATGCCCGATGCACAGCGTTTGCTCGCGCCTGTGGCCCTCGCCTTATAGTAGATATTGTGGTGTGGAAAAATGCGCTGCGCGCATTTTTCCACACCACAATATCTACCCCTGGCGCGGCGCAGCCGCGCGAATGGCCGTAAATACCGGGCTTATTGACAAACCGGGGCAACAGGGTTACAAATAAGATCACACTCGCGCCGGTAACGTGTATATATATAAGAGCACAATAGTTATCCACAGATTTCTATTTCAGCGAGGGAAAAATTATGACAGAGGATCAAGGTGGCTCGCGTCAATCGGCGGTATACCAGCCCATCGAGGACTATGCCGTTATCGGCGACCTTCACACCGTCGCGCTGGTGGGCAAGAACGGCTCTATCGACTGGTGCTGCCTGCCGTGCTTCGATTCGCCCAGCGTCTTCGGCGCCATTCTGGACGCAAACAAAGGCGGCTTCTTCCGTATCGCGCCGCCCGATACGCCAGGTATGAGCCATAAACAGCTTTACCTGCCCGATACAAATATCCTCATTACACGCTTCCTTACTGTCGATGGCGTGGCCGAGATCACCGACTTCATGCCCATTAAGCATAGTAAGCAGCTTGAGCACCAGCATCATATTGTGCGCGAGGTAGCCGTTGTGCGCGGCTCGCTCTCCTTCGAGATGACGTGCCGCCCGGCCTTCAACTACGCCCGCGATCCCCATACTATCAGCCTTTCATCGCACAGCGCGATCTTTCGCAGCAGTAGCCTCTGTCTCGGCCTGGTCTCTTCCGTCCCGATTGAGGAGGACGGCCAGGGCGGCGTCCGCGCCAGCTTTACCCTCCATGAAGGCCAATCCGCGCGTTTTATTCTGGAAAGCGCGAAAGATAGCGATATGGAACTGCGTGAACCATCGGCGGGCCGCTGCCAGGAAGATTTTCAGAAGACCAGGCGCTACTGGCAGAGCTGGCTCGCGCATTGCCGGTACCAGGGGCGCTGGCGCGAGATGGTGCAGCGCTCGGCCCTGGTGCTCAAACTCCTGACCTACGCACCTACCGGGGCGATTGTCGCGGCGCCAACGACCAGCCTGCCTGAGACGATAGGAGGGGCACGCAACTGGGATTATCGCTTTACCTGGCTGCGCGATGCCGCATTCAGCCTCTACAGCCTGCTGACACTTGGCTTTACCTCGGAGGCCGAAGCCTTTATGGGCTGGCTCGATGCTCGCTGCCACGAGCTAAAAGGCGAAGGTATGCTCCAGCCGATGTATACCATCGACGGCGGGCACGAACTGAAGGAGATTACCCTCGATCACCTGGAGGGCTATCGCCAGAGCCGCCCGGTCCGCATCGGCAACGGGGCCTATAAGCAGAGGCAGCTCGATATCTATGGCGAGTTGATGGACGCCATCTACATCTACAATCGCTATGATGCCATCTCATACGATCTCTGGCAGAACCTGCGCCGCCTGCTCGACTGGCTGGCAGCGCACTGGCAGGAACCGGATGAGGGCATCTGGGAGGTGCGCGGCGGCCCCAAAGACTTCCTCCATTCACGCCTGATGAGCTGGGTGGCCTTTGATCGCGCGCTGCGCCTGGCGCGCCATCGCGGCTTACCAGCCCCGATGGCGGAGTGGATGAAGACCAGCTCAAGCATCTACGAGCAAATTATGGAAAAGGGGTGGAGTGAGAAAAAGCATAGCTTTGTGCAGTACTATGGCAGCAATGCCGTTGATGCCAGCGCCCTGCTGATGGTGATTACGCGTTTCGCAGGCGCAAGCGAGCCGCGCATGCTCTCCACTATCGAGCGCATTCGCAAAGAATTGAGCAGTGACTCGCTCGTGCATCGCTACAATCCAAAAGAGGCCGCCGATGATGGGCTGGGGAGCTATGAGGGCACGTTCAGCCCGTGCAGCTTCTGGATGGCCGAGTCGCTGGCGCGAGCGGGACGCGTGGATGAGGCGCGCCTGATGCTGGAGAAGATGCTGACATATGGCAACCATGTCGGACTATACTCCGAAGAGATTGGTCCTACCGGCGAGGCTCTCGGCAACTATCCGCAGGCATTCACGCATCTCGCGCTAATTACCGCCTGTACGAATATCGATCAGGCGCTCAACAAAACGCGGCTCAGCGGGGACTGACAGCCCGCTGCGTAGGGGCGCTGTGCGAGCCAGCGCGCCAGTCCGCTGGCTCGCCAGGAACAAACGCGGGGGCGCCGGGACTGCGGTGAGCGGGCTTGTTCGCTGCGCTCACAGCGCCCCTACGGTCATCCGGCGGGCGTCGAAGGGGCAGGCGTCGAAGGGGCAGGCGTCGAGGGGGCCGGTGTCGAAGGGGCGAGCGTCGAGGGAGCCGGTGTCGAAGGGGCAGGCGTTGAGGGGCAGGCGTCGGAGGGGCGAGCGTCGAGGGGGCCAGGGCTATTGAATGCTCGCCAGAAGCGGGGGTCAAGGGGGCGGCAGCCCCCTTGCGGGGCGCGGGGTGTCCCCGCCCAAACTCTTCCTTTCGGGCGTGGCGTGGAGAGAATTACATAGCCCTGGGGGCAGGCATTCCGGGATAGGCACAGTGCCAGATGTGTGCTATAATATCTGAGTAGCGAAGTCGGAATTATATCTTTTTAACGGCAACGCTCATCAATCTAAGGAATAAGGATCAAGGAGCGCGGCACCTCGCATTGCTACCTGTGCCGCTGAACGAGGATAGGATACATGGCGGAAACAATTACTGCCGACATGATTATTCATGATATCGTCACGAAATATCCGGCGACGGTCAAAGTCTTTCACGGGCATGGCCTGCCCTGTACCGCATGCGCCGTTGGCTCGCGAGAGAGCGTTGCCGGGGGCGCTCGTACCCACCGCTTTCCCCCGGAGAAGCTCGACATATTGCTCAAGGACCTGAACGCGGCCATCAATGGCGAACCCATATCGGTTGCACCTAAGAAGGCCCCGGTTGGACGCGGCATCCCTCTGACAATGGCAGGCAGCGGGGCGGACCGCAAGATCAAGCAGGTCATCGCTGTGATGAGCGGTAAGGGCGGTGTGGGCAAATCGCTGGTGACGGGCCTGCTGGCGGTGTCGCTGCGGCGCCAGGGGCAGCGCGTGGGTATTCTGGATGGCGATATCACCGGCCCCAGCATCGCACGCATGTTCGGCACCAGAGGGCAGCCCACCAAATCGGCTAACGGCGGCATCGAGCCGCTGCGCAGCAAGGGCGGCATCAAGGTCATGTCGATGAACATGTTCCTTGAGCGCGAAAGCGATCCGGTAGTATGGCGCGGCCCGATGGTTTCCAGCGCGATCAAGCAGTTCTACAGCGATGTTGACTGGGACCAGCTCGATTACCTGCTGGTCGATCTGCCTCCGGGCACCTCCGATGCGCCGATGACGGTGATGCAGGCGCTGCCCGTTGACGGCGTGATCGTCGTCACATCTCCGCAGATGCTGGCAACGATGATCGTGATGAAGTGCGTCAATATGGTGAAGCAGCTCAAGGGGATTATCGTCGGCGTTGTGGAGAATATGGCCTACTTTGAGGCGCCCGGCGGCGAGCGCTACGAGATCTTCGGTCCCAGTCACGGCACCGAACTGGTCGCGTTGACCGGCGCGCCGCTGCTGGGGCAACTTCCCATCGATCCGGCGCTGACTTCGCTCTGCGATGCTGGCCGCGTCGAAGAGTACTACGCCGAGGCATACGAGATGCTGGCCGCCAATTTCGTCAACACGTTGAAGATCAAAAGATAACCCCCTCAGAGAATGGTAGAGAGAGGGTCTTGTGGCAGGAGGCGGATCCCCCTGCCACAAGACCCTCTCTACCATTCTCCATCTTCGACCATGGCGATGAAACGCTGCTCCAGCTCACAGGTGCGCGGCCCTGGCCTGCCATCGCCAATCGTCAGATCATCGATCTGGACCACCGGCGTAATCTCCCTGGACGATGAGGTAATGAACGCTTCATCGACATGCGGCAACTCGTCGAGCGAGATCGGACGTTCTTCGATGGGGAAACGACCAGTCGCCAGCGCCAGCACCACGTTGCGCGTGATGCCCAGCAGGATGCCCGCGCGCGGCGTAACCAGCGTATCGCCGCGAAAAACAAAGAAGTTGCTGCGCGTTGCCTCCAGAACGTGGCCGCGCTCATCGACAAAAAGCGCGTCGCTGGCACCGCGCCGCTGCGCCTCTTTCAGCGCACGGATAGCGGCGACATAGTTGGCCGTCTTGGCCTCCGGTGTGACACGCTGCAATCTGCTGGTAATGAGCCTGGCGCCGCGCGCGAAACGCTCCATATCGCGCTCCCCCAGCGGCGTAATCAGCACAGCAAGGCCCGGCTTGCCGGAGGGCATGAGGCCATCCTCGCTTTCGCCCCCGGTGACGAGGATACGTATCGCCGCGTGCCGGTACTGGTTGCGCGCGATGAGTTCCCGCACAATCGCAGCGATCTCGCCGCGTGTATATGGCACCGCCAGTTCGATCAACTCGGCGGAGCGATAGAGGCGATCCAGGTGCTCATCAAGGTGAAAGGGACGCCGATTGTAGGTGCGAAGCGCCTCGAAGACGCTGTAGCCGCGCAGCACACCTACATCGTTCAATGAAAGCGTGGCCTCATGCGGATGCACCCAGGAGCCGTTGACATACCATAGAGCGCTCTGATCCATGCACTTTATACCTCAAGCAAAGTGTATTTCAGGAACAGCGTAGCAATTTCTCCAACCTGCTGTACGCTGACACCGTATAATAGTCGTAGCCGTAATTATAGCAGAGGCGGCTGCCATCAGGGTACAACACAGCGCGCATGGTTGTCTATCAGCGCGCCGGACATAGTGTTGTATACCTGACCGTAGAAGCGGATAAGCCCTACCATAGTAAGCGGAGTTACGAGAGATACAGAAAGATAGTGTAAGGAGAAGAGAAGCCATGACACAGACGGATCCGAACGCGAACGTTGAGCAGAAAACAGGATACGGCGTAGAGGAATTGCAGGTTGTAGGCGAGCAGTTGCTGGCAAGGGTGAAGGAACTGGTTCACGAAGGGAACGTGCGCCGCATTATTATCAAGCATGAAGGCCAGACCATCATGGAGTTCCCGCTGACCGTCGGACTGGCCGCCACCGTTCTGGCGCCCATATGGGCCGCCGTAGGGGTGATTGGCGCGCTCATCACCCAGTGCTCGATAGAGGTCGTGCGCACAGAGCAACCTGGCGAGTAAGTTTTATGCGTTATCCAGACCAGGCACGCCGCGCCTGGTCTGGATAACGCATGCTATTTCTTTCAGATGGGGTGGTATTCTCGACGAGATGCTATGCCCATTTACAATTTCACGAGGCCCAGGACGCGCCCATTGATAAGCGGCACACCTTTGCGCGCACGGGGAAGCATCTTGAGGTCTGAGGCTCTGATAGCCAGGGCTTGCTCACCCTTCTCGCCGTTCTCGCCGAACCAGATCACCAGGAGCGAATCATTCTCCTCGACCAGCGTCGTCAGCAGCACGCGATCCCCGCTGAGCAATTCAGTCGTCACCACGCCGCCGGTAGCACGCCCTTTCGGCGGATACTGGTTCAACGGAACCTTCTTGATCGTGCCGCGCTCCGTTACCACCAGCACACTTATCAGCCCATCGGCCTCGCTCTGCTCTCGATCCAGGTACGAGGCGCTCACTACTGACGCGCCCTGACCCAGCGCCATCGCGGTCACACCCTGACCGACCCGGCCCTGCGCGCGCAGGTTCTCGTCACTGAAGCGTAATGTTTGCGCGTTATCGCTCGTCACAAAGTACTCGCCCTGGCCGCGCGAGAGCAACGCCGCGACCACGCTATCGCCATCGGCCAGCTTCATATCCAGCAGGCCATCCACATCCGCCGTCCTGTACTCGCTTAATGGCGACTTCTTCACCTTGCCCAGCCTGCTGAAGCAGACGAGATAGCGGTCATCGTCATACGACTCGACGGGCAAGACCGCGACGACCTCCTCGCCGGGCGCCAGTTCTAACAACCTGCGCAGCGGCTCGCCCCGGCTTGAACGCGTTCCGGTGGGAATGCGGTGCGTAGCGATCTGGAAGACGCGGCCCGTCGTGCAGACGCAGAGCAGGTAATCCTGCGAGGTAGTGGCAACGACCTGGCGCAACTGCTCGTCGCCGCGCACCGGCGCATACAGCGCCGCGCTGCCCTTCCCCTTCGCCTCAAACACATTGGCCGGCAGCGCTTTGACAGTGCCCGAGCGTGTAAAGGCGACAACCAGCGGCTCGCGCTCGTGCAGGCTGGCGACCTCCTCAATTGGCGCGTGGATCTCGCCATCGGCATCGATGGTTGTGCGCCGCTCGTCGGCGAATTGCTTGATGAGTTGCTGCATCTCCTTTTTAAGCAGGGCAATCAGCGCTTTACGATCCGATAGCAGGCGCTCCAGCTCGCTGATGCGCGCTTGCAGTTCTTCCTTCTCCTGCGCGTACTTGCCCGCATCGAGACGCGTCACCTGCGCCAGAGTCATCGAAGCGATTACCTCCGATTGAATGGGCGTCAGCTTATACTTCGCCTCGATCTCTTTGCGCGCGGCAGCGCGATCCTCTGCCCGCTGGAAGATCTTCACGATCTGGTCGGCGTGCGCGGCTCCGACGATCAGCCCTTCGACGACATGCAGCCGCTCGCGCGCCTTGCGTAGATCGAACTCGGAGCGGCGGGTGAGCACATCGACCTGGTGCGCATTCCAGTAGTTGAGCAATTCGAGCAGGCCCACCTGCTTTGGCTGCCGCGCGGCCTGCATCGGCGAGCCGAAGAGAAAGACCATCTGGAAAGAGAGTGCCACCTGGAGATCGGTCTCCTTGAAAAGCTGGGAGAGGGCCTGTCCGGCATCGGCGTCGCGGCGCAGATCCAGCACGATGCGCAACCCTTTCTCGGTATCGCTCTCATCGCGCAGATCGGGCATCAGCCCCTCCAGCTTGCGCGCATTGATAGCCTTCACAATCGAAGCCTTGACCTTATCCCTGCCAATGGGAGGGATCTGCGTGATGACCAGCGAGCGGCTGCGCGGCGTCTCCTCCAGGCGCACTTCGGCGCGCACGATGATGCGCCCCTTGCCCGTCGTGAAGTAGTCCTTGATGCCATCGAGGCCGACGATGCGGCCCCCCTGGGGAAAATCCGGTCCCTGAATATAGCCCATCAACTGCTCGACGCTCATATTGGGATGATCGAGCAGAGCAATGCAGGCGCGCATGACCTCGCCCAGATTGTGCGGCGGAATGTTGGTCGAGAGGCCAACGGCGATGCCGCTGGAAGGATTGACGATGGGCGGAATACGCCCCGGCAGGTAATCAGGTTCCAGCACCTTCGGATCCTGCTTGTAGGTAGGATGCAGCGGCACCGTATCGCGCTCCATGTCGGCCATCAGCGCCTCGGCCAGTGGCGAGAGGCGCATCTCGGTATAGCGATAGGCTGCTGGCGCATCGCCATCCTCGCTGCCCATGTTGCCCTGCCCCTCGATGAGCGGATAGCGCATCGTGAAGGGCTGGGCCATACGCACCGCAGCGTCGTAGACCGAGACATCACCGTGCGGGTGATAGCTGCCCAGAATCAGACCGACCACCTCGGCGCTCTTGACCGTCGGGCGACTGGAAAGATAGCGCGCATCTCGCATACCGGCCAGGATACGGCGCTGCACCGGCTTGAGACCATCGCGCGCGTCGGGCAGGGCGCGGTCTGTCACCACCGAGAGGCCATACGTCGCAAATGCCCGCGACATGATGACCGCGAAATCTTCTTGAACGATGCCGGTTTCTTCTTCCACAGTATTCTCAGTTGTACGAGCCATTTAGATATCCAGTTCCTTGATCTTCTTCGAATGTTCGGCCAGGAAGGTGCGGCGCATCTCGGCGTTCCTGTCCTCCATCAATTCGGCCACCAGCTTCGCAGCCAGTACGGCATCCTCCATTGTCACGCGCTTGAGCACGCGCCGGGCGGGATCGAACATCGTATCGCGCAGTTCCTTCGGATTCATCTCACCCAGACCCTTGAAGCGCTTATACTCCAATCCCTGAGCGTCGGGGTGCGCAGCGATGAATTGCATACGCGCCTCATCGTCCAGCAGCCAGATCGCCTTCCCTTTGTATTTGACCGAGTAGAGCGGCGGACAGGCGATATAGATATGACCATGCTCGATCAGTTCGCTGAACTCCTGGTGAAAGAGGGTGAGCAGCAGGCATTGGATATGCAGGCCGTCCACGTCGGCATCCGTCGCGATAATTACGCGGCTGAACTTGAGCCGGCTGAGATCGAAGGTATCGCGCGTCCCCGTGCCCAGTACATTGATGATCGTGCGGATCTCTTCATTCTCGACGATGCTTTTCAGATCGGCCTTAGCGACGTTGAGCGGCTTGCCTTTCAGCTTGAGCACGGCCTGAAATTCGGAGAAGCGCCCCTGTCCAGCGCTGCCCCCGGCGGAATCACCCTCGACGATGAAGAGTTCGGCGCGCGAGGGATCATTCGTATTACAGCGCAGGAACTTCTTCGAGAGGGTAGTATCGATCAGTTCGCCGTTCTTTTTGTTGCCGGCACGCGCCAGTTCCTCCACCAGTTGCGCCTCATTGCGCGCCTTCTGCATCTGGAGGATCTTCTTGAGCCATTCTTTGCCAGCGCTGCTATTGCTGTCAAACCAGTCCTTCAGCCCCTCGTCGACAACCGAGCGAACAATGCCCTCTACAGGCGCATTGTTCAGGCGATCTTTTGTCTGCCCCTGGAACTGCGGGTTGGTCAGCTTGACCGAGATCACCACGTTTAAGCCCTGCTGGATCACCTCCGGCTTGAAACCCTCTTTCTCGCGGCTCTTGATAATATTCCACTTGAGGGCATAATCGTTCACAACCTTCGTCAGCGCGGCCTTGAAGCCGGTTTCATGCACGCCGCCATCGCGTGTGCGCACGGCATTCGCGAAGCTATACATGGAGATTTTGTAGCCCGTCGTCGGCTGAAGCGCAACCTCCACGCTGACGCCATCCTTCTCCTTGACAATGCCAATGACATGCTTGAAAAGGGGCGCGCTGGTGCTCGTCGCAAGATCGCGCACGTAGTCGGGCAGGCCATCGCGCGAATAAAAGGTACGCTTGATCTCCCGCTCCTCGGCGTCGTCCCATGCCTCCAGGTGGAAGGAGACGCCGCGATTGAGATAGGCAGCCGCCTTCAAACGGCTCTCCAGCGCCTCCAGCGAATAGTAGGCGTCTGGATCGAAGACCGAGCGATCATAGAGCCAGCGTAACTGCGTACCGTGCAGCCCGGGATCGCAGGGTGCGACTCTGTACGGCATGGCCGTGCCCCGGCTGAATGTCTGTGTAAACTCCTGTCCATCCTTCCAGATGGTCAATTCCAGCTTCTCCGAGAGCGCGTTGATAACCGTAGCGCCCACGCCATGCAGGCCGCCCGCCGTCTTGTAGGCTCCCTCGGCGAACTTGCCGCCAGAATGCGGGACCGTCAGGATGACCGTTGCCGCAGGCTGGTAATCGCCCTGATAAAGCATCGGATCAAACGGCATGCCCCGCCCCTCATCGCGCACCGTGACTACGCCCTCGCGGTCAATGCTGACCCATATATGCTTGCCGAAGCCGGCCACCGCCTCGTCTACGGCATTATCAAGCGCCTCCCAGATGAGATGCATCAGGCCGGATGTAGACGTTGAGCCGATGTACATGCCCGGGCGATGCCGAATGGCAGCGATGCCCTCCAGCACCTGGATATCGGCGGCTGAATAGCCTGCTTTTTTTCTCGTATGCGTTCGTGCAGCCGGAACCGCCTGTGTGTGAGCCAGCGTCGCGGCTTTGTGATCGTCGGTTTCTCGCGCAGCGAAAAGTGAAAGCTGCCCCTGTGCGGTAGCCGGCTCATCTTGCAGAGGAGAAACTGCTTTGGGGGAACGAGACATCAAACCCTATACCTCTTTCAGAATGCTTCTTGCTTTCTCAGGATACAGCCTGGGGCCTGGAAAGTCAAGAGATTTTGGACCAAAAGTTCTAATTTTTTACTTTCATCCGCTGAGAACACTGCGCTTTCTCACTCTATTCCTCCCTACCGCCATGTATTTATTCTTTGCGGGGCTTATTTTTCCGTACATGCAGGTCCAGCAGACCGCAAGACTTACACAAAGCGTTAGCTAGCCAGACAGTACCAGCAACGAGAGATTCTTCCTTCTAAATGCATACATGATAGAGAAAGAATTTTCAGCAATCTTCATTATATGGATGCTCCGAAAGGAATCTAACATTCACGCTCATCGTCTCTTTACCGTAAGTTTACAAACTTTTTCTATTCTCTTTCTATTCACACCATTTGCACCAGTGCCATTGTAATGTTTTGCAACCTCAATTATAATTATTCGTAATTGTTATATACTCTCGTTGATGAGGTTCATTCCTGATAGGAAGGATGCCATCAAGGTATGCCCCGTCCATCTAAACGTATCTCTCCAGAGACCCTGGGAGGACGCATCAGAGCAGCACGCGAACGGCTTCGGCTCTCACTGGCTGAGGTCGCCAGCGGCCATTATAGCACAAGCCTTCTCTCGCAAATAGAGCGGAATAAGGTCGAACCTTCAGAGGAGAGTTTACGTTTTTTAGCCGAACGTCTCCAATTATGTTTTGAAGAGTTGAGCCGCCTGGCACAGCAGCAGCGCAGGCTTGGAGCGGAGGACGATCAGGAAGAATTCTATGCCCATTTGCATATCGAGGCATATCAGCTGCTTGCCAGTAAAAACACCTGCCAGGCTATCAAACTGCTGAAAGATGTGCATTTTTCGCGCGTACCCCCCGCGTTACGCTGGCGCCTGGCGGCGCTGCGCGGGCAGGCTTACTTCGCCAAACGCAAATTTCTGCAAGCGCAACAGGATTTTATGTACGCAGCGAGTGAGCAGCCGGCGCCCAATACTTTGCCCGCCGATCAGGAGCTTGAAGCGCTGCTGCTGCATCTCCACTACGCGGGCGCGCTCGGCGAGCTGCAACGGTTTGAGGATGCTCAGAAAGAATATGACATTACGCTCCAGATGGTGAATGCTCAGACGCCTTTCGGCTACGTCGCCGAGGCGCACTGGGGCAATGCACGCATCGCCTTTATACAGGCACGGAAAATGCAGCCGAAAGTGCAGGCAGGGGAATGCCAGCAAAAATATAGAGAGAGCATCTTGCGCACGGCATTAGAACACGCCGAGAACGCACGCTTCCTTTATCGGTCCATCGGCCAGCAGCTCCGCGCAGCCGCCGTAACGTGCCAGATCGCACTGATCGAACGAGAACTGGGAGCAGTGGGAAAAGCGCGCGACTATCTGCAAGAGGTGCTGACCTCCTGGTCGTATATGCTCGATGAACCAGCAGCGGCCACTCCGGAGCAGCAGCGGGAGCAGCGGGAGGGGGCGAACGCGGTCTCGATTGCCGCCCGCGTTCTGGCCCTCATTGAGCTTGAGGCCGGTAACTATCATACGGCCTTTGCCTACGCGCAGCAGGCATTAGAGGCGGGCAAACGCAGCTACAAGCTCAGGCGCGCCGAAGCTTACAGTATCCTGGGTCGTATCCTTGAAGCCATGCAACCAAGCAGCCCGGCCGCCGAGGAAGCCTTTCGCCTCGCTACACAAGAACTGGCGGATACTGATCGCATTCCGGCCCGTATCGACGCTCATCTCCGTTTAGGGAGCTATCTCATCAAGATCGGGAAAACAGCGGAGGGCGAGGAGGAACTGGAGCAGGCGCACTTTCTTTCGGAGCTGGTCTCGGCCAGCAGCTCCGGCCCCCCGGAGGAAGATAGTATCCTCGCGTAAGTGTTATACTCTATACAGTATCCTTAAAGCGAGGCGAAGATAACAAATCTGACAAACACCCTTTCATCGTCACGGGAGGGGGAGCGGATACACAATGACAAAACCAGTTACCGGTCAATACGAGTGCATGCATCGTTCTGGCGTGGGGCTTGACTACTTCACGTCGCGTGTTGACCGCCTTACACTGTACCCCAATGGGCGCTTCATCCTGATCGTGCAGGATCGCAGCCGTATCGCCGGAGCCGCGCAATCGTTCATGAGCGGCCAGCAGGTCACAGCGCAGCCAGGTGAGACACGGCGCGAAGGCAATTACCGGTATCAGGATAGGAGCTTTACGCTTTTCTTCGATGATGGCACGCAGGAACAGGGGCAGATTGCATGGAATGGCGAAGGCATACAGATAGGGCAGAACTTCTTTAACAAGGTCTCCGACTCAACGCTGCTCCCGCCCACGCACCGCTTGCAAAAGGACATGGACGACATCGCCAAAGGGCTAAAGATCGCCGGGACGATTGGCGGTATGGCGCTCAAGGCCGCGAAGACCGTTCAGGAGACCATTCAGGCGGTACAGGGGCAGGGGCCGGCTCAACGCCAGGCTCCTCCTTATGGGGCGCCACAGCAGGCAGCGCCGCCATATCCACGGGGTGCCCCGCCGCGCCCGGTGCAACCTGGACCGGCCCAACCGCCGCAGGCCACACCCGCCCCCCCGCCGGCAGGCGCACAGTCTCCGCGGAATCCGGAACCGCAGCCACCTCCGCCGGGCTATGTGGAGGCAATTTTCTGCGATCAATGTGGAGCGCGCTGCCGTCCGGGCAAGCGTTTCTGCAACAACTGCGGCGCGCCTCTCACCTAGCGCCCTACAATGATGGCCGCTTCGTTGCTTGCTCTCGCATTAACAACTCGTAAGCTGCAATGATACGCTGCATCTGACGCTGATCGCCTCCACGATCAGGATGATAGCGCTTCGCCAGCAAGCGATAGCGCCGCTTGATCTGCTGCGCAGTTGCATTCGACGGCAGACCAAGCACGGACAATGCTTGCTGGCGCTGCATAAAGGAGCGGGCAGGATTGGCGCTGCTGCGCCAGATTGTGCGCGCTCCTATGCGCAGAGCGGCCCATAGCAGCGCGGCGAACGATTTTGGAGGTTGTGAAGCCATACTTTCCTGCCTCGACTAATATGATTTTACTCTGTCTCTCTTCTGATATGCTATGCCACAATTCCTTGAAACGCAATAACCTGCTGGCCCGTGAATTATGCATAAGAGTATGCGTGATTCCCGGCGTCTTCGTTCTCACGCTGAGCGTCGGCGCGGCGGAGCCGTGCCAGAGGGGATAGAGGTGTGAGGCACAGGCGCAGTGCGCCTGTGCCTCACACCTCTATCCCCAGGTGAGCGCCGCAGGCACTCGCTACTGAAGAGAGATGCACGAATATCTGTAAGGAGATGCGGCAATGGGAAGTGAAACAAAGCTATCAGATGGCGCACTGGAGAAAGTGACTTCTTCAGAAGCGGTACGCACAGTCGAGAAGGAAGTAAAGCCAGTACAGACATTTGCTCAAAAATTCTCTAACGATTGGGCCATGAGCTTCGCAGGACTCATCGCCTACAGCCTGCTCACAGCGATGCTGCCCATCGCTATCGCCCTGGTCGGCATTCTTGGCCTGGTGCTGGGTGGTAATCCGGGCCTCCAGCAGCAGATCATCACGCAAACTATGCACGCCTTTCCGAAGGCTATCTCAAATCAAAACACGTTACAGCTTGCATCGGCCCAGCTTAGCAAATACGGCGGCTTTCTTGTCGTCATCGCCATCCTGCTGGCCGTCTTCGGCGGCTCGCGGCTCTTTATTACCCTTGAGGCTTGCCTGGATATCATTTATCGCCTCAGACCGCGCCCGTTCATTCGCCAGAACCTGATGGCCTTCGCCATGTTAATCCTGTTCATCGTTCTGATACCGGTTATGGTATTCTCCTCAGCGCTGCCTGCTTTAGTCATAAACTTTCTCCAGAAAACGCCGCTGGCAGGTGTTCCCGGGGTTGGTTTACTGTTTAGCGTTGGCGGTTTTCTCGGAGGTTTAATCGCCGCTTTCATTCTATTCGAGGCCATCTACTTCGTTGTTCCTAACCAGCATATTAGCTGGCGCAATAGCTGGTGCGGGGCACTGATAGCCGCAGTCGCGCTTGACATCTTTCTGCTCATCATCTTCCCATTTTACGTCTCCCGTTTCATGTCGGGCTATGCCGGTACAGTCGGCTTCGCTGTCATCCTGCTGGTTTTCTTCTACTACTTCGCTGTCATCCTGATACTCGGCGCCGAGGTTAACGCTTTCTTCTTCGAACACATACGCCCCCTGCCCAACGATCTCGCGACGTTTGTCAGCACAATGGCAGGTAAGTTGAATCGCGATAAGCCCGAGGCAGAGAGCGAATCCCACATTGATACCGGCCCCACCGACAGGGCGGACACATCCCATGTCGTGGAGGAGCAGCATAAGAAAGAAGAGATAAAGCAGTCAAATCAACAGAAGCAGTACAACCTCGCCTCCAGGCTGCTGGTGCGCGATAAGGGCAAAGCAAAGGCGAAAAAGGAGCAGCCTTCCTCCAGAATCCCAACCATAGTAGGAGTTGTCGCAGGCTCCATGCTGGCAACGGTCATCGAGTGGGCGCGATTGCGCCAGCAGAGCAAGTAGCCGCGTTCAGAAGCCTGGGCAGGCAGTTCAGAAGGCAGCGCTGTTTTCGCACTTCTTGACGCGCCATATATCGATCTGCTACACTATGGCGTAACCAGAGCAAGCGCCTCATCCCAAAAGCACGCCCTGTTCCGGGGGCACGGTTCCCTGTGCGATTTTATAGTCCATGAGAGGTCATGGTAATGCCAGGTGAAAGTTCATTGTCTAGCAATGACCAGGAACATCTGCGACTCGTCAATGCCCTGCGCGAAAGCGAGCTTTTACGGGAATTGTCGGAGTTACTGGCCTCCTCACTGGATCTTACTCATATTTTGCAGGTACTTGTACGGCGTACCACCGAGGTCTGCGAAGTCGAGCGCTGCGCCGTCTGGCTTCTGGACGAATCCCGCAGCCTCCTGCGCCCTTCCGCCTATCATCTTTCCGGCAAGGGACTCAACAGCAAGGCAATTCAGACGGCCGACAATGTATGGCGCCGCAGCACACTTCCTTTCTCCGATCCCACCGTCCATCGCCTCCTGGAGGAGAATGGGATGCTGGTACTGGAAGATCTGCAAGCGGCGCCGGGCACCAGTATGCGCCGCATCGCAGAAAAGTTCCTTGTGCATTCGGTGCTGATCGTGGCCCTCATCCGCGAGGGGCGCCCGGTTGGCGTAATGTCGCTGGACAATCCGGGCCGGTTCGGCAAGTTCACACAGGAGCAGTTGCAACTGGCGCGAGCCATCGGTCAGCAGGCCGCCGTGGCTATTCACAATGCACAGCTCTACGAACAGGCGCAGAACGAGCGCCGGCGCGCGGAACGCCTTATCGAGCGAGCGCAGTCTATCTATGATGTAGCGCTGGCCGTGAACTCGGGCGAGGATCTCTCGCAGGTATTAGCCATTGCCGCCCGCTCTCTTGTACGGGGACTGGATGCCGATGATGCCATCATCGCTCTGCTAGAGAACGATGATACCCTATCAGTCGCCGCAACTTCCGCCTCCTCCCCGGTGGACACTCTCTCACCGGCGCCCGCGCTGGCCGATCTTCCCCATTGCTACACTGCCGCCCGGCATGGAAAACCGCTCTTTGTCTCTGATGCCCAGACGAGCGGCGCAGAACAGGGCTGGTTTCAGCAATTGGGGCTGAATAACGCGATGATTATTCCGCTGATGGCCGGCACCTATCATAACGACAACCAGCTCACGCCGGCAGCGGTAACACCCGATACGACAGCCTGCGTCGGCTTCGCCTTCGTCAACTATCCGCAGTCTGGCAGCCATCCTGCACCGGGCCAGTATGCCTTCGCTCAGGATATCGCCGCGCAATGTGCGCTGGCTATAGAAAAAGCCCATATCCTGGCTAAAGCGCGCCAGGCCGCCGCGCTGGCAACCGAGCGAGCGAATACACTCGATGCTCTTTTTAACGCCATGGTCGAAGGCATTACCGTCGTCGATCTGGAGGGGCAGGTCATCATCAGCAATCAGGCAGCCTCTCATTTTCTGGGCGTCCCCCTGCAAACGAGGGAGCACCTCAACACATTCTTGCAGCGCTACCCGACCTATACGCTCCAGGGCAGGCCGCTGGCCCCCGAAGAATTTCCCCTCGCGCGTGCCCTGCGTGGCGAGCATATCCGTGGCGAGCGCTTCATCACCAGGCGCATCGATAACTCGGAGCACGCCATCGAGGTCAACGTCGCGCCCCTCTTCGATAGCGAGGCCAGACAGATCGGTCTCGTCAGCGCCTTTCGTGATGTGACCGAACAGGTTCGCGTCGAGCAGCGCATTCGCCGCGCCCTGGATACAATGCTTCACGCGGCAGAAGCAATATCAGGTATTACGGATATCAAAGATATCTTAGGCCGCATGCTGGCAATGACGATGACTGCCCTCAACTGTGAGCGCGGCGCTGTGCAGCTCTACGACCAGGAGCGGCAGATCTTTACCCCGCTGCTCTCCATCGGCTTCTCACCCCGCGAGGAGGCGCAATGGCTCGCGGCACAACAATGCTGGCTCGCACCCGAAGCCGATCAGTACGTTGGCTTTCACGCGCAGTTGCTGGCCGGCCATGCTACCCTGGTTAACGCGGAGCAGTGCCCGGAGTGCCCCGAGGCTTTTCGCGAGACGATGATCCTCGCCGCTCCCATTATGCATAACCGTCAGTTGCTCGGTGTAATGATTCTGGACCGCTCCGCTCAGTTGGGAAAAGAGGGCAGCCGGCAGCCCGGCGCCCCTTCTCCCCTGCCCGGACCTGAATTCAGGCTCTGGGATATCGCCGTTGTGGAGGGCATTGCACAGTTCGCTGGCCTCGCCATTGACCAGGCACGCTGGCAGCAAGAGGCCGAAATCGCCCGTACCAATGAGGCCAGCATGCGCGAATCAAATGCGCTCAAAGATGAGTTTCTTGCTATTACCGCCCATGAGTTTCGCACCCCGCTAACCGTCATTCTGGCCCACAGCCAGTTGATCGCGCGCACAGCGCGCAAGGCAAAGGATATGCAACAACCGCTTCGCGATAAGCTCAACGAGAGTACGGCGATCATCGGCGAACAGGCGCACCAGCTCACCAACATCGTCAACACCTTCCTGGAGGTAACGCGCATCGAACGCGGACAGATCGTGCTCGCGCCGGAAGAGGTCAACCTGGAGGATGTGGTTGCACAGGCCGTCACCAACCACAGCGCCATGTCGAAGATCCATACCATCAGTTATCGCATCGAGCCGGGCGAACGCCCGTATATTGTGAAGTGTGACAGGGCACGGCTGCTACAAATTCTTGGCAATCTCCTGCAAAATGCGATAAAATACAGCCCGCTGGGTGGACCGATCACCGTCTCAGTAGCGCAGCACAGGAACGAGGAGGGACAGTTACTGGTCGAGGTATGTGTAGCGGACAAGGGTATCGGCGTTCCCCTCGATGCCCAACCTCATCTCTTCGAGCGCTTTTACCGCGCAACGAATATCCAGGCCGGCCGCTCAAGA
Source organism: Ktedonobacteraceae bacterium (assembly GCA_035294325.1). Lineage (GTDB taxonomy): Bacteria > Chloroflexota > Ktedonobacteria > Ktedonobacterales > Ktedonobacteraceae > DATGLE01. Next base: position 42,814 of record DATGLE010000110.1, read on the forward strand.
GGGGTGGGATTGGGACTCTACCTCGTCTCCGAACTTTTGCGCCTTCAGGGCGGGACTATTCGCGTGGAGAGCAGCGGCCTCGCCGGCGAGGGCAGCCGCTTCATCTTCACGCTGCCTTTAATTGGGGCGCAGGGGCGGTAGCCCCTGACGGGGTACGGGGTGTCCCGCTTTTTCCTTCTTCTCACTTTTTAAATTTTATGCAACGAGGAACTTACTTAGCCGTAGAAAGTAACGTATAAACACATGATAGAACTTCGTCAATGGCTGCTCGAACGCGCCCGCGCAGCTATGGAGCAGGAAGGGAGCGCGGACGCCTCCCACGACTTTGACCACATTGTACGCGTGATAGCTCTGGCGGAAACGCTTCAGGCACGAGAAGGTGGGGATCTGCCGACGATCTGGGCGGCAGTTGCTTTTCACGACGTTGGTCAGGAGCGCGAGCGCCTTCATGGGGGCGATCACGCGCTCATCGGGGCAGAGATGGCCGGCGACCTGCTCACCGGCACGCCATTTCCTCAGGAAGCTATCCCTGCCGTGCAGGAGGCGATTCGCGATCATCGTATGACCGGTAAGGCCATGCCCCATTCACTGGAGGGACGCATCCTCTACGACGCCGATAAAATCGATTGCCTGGGCGCTATTGGTATCGGGCGCCTCTACTGCGTCACGGGTCGCTACAACCAGAAAATATACGCGGAACTTCCCGCCGATATCGTCGAACCCGTCGACCCTCTTACCGTGCGCGCGCTCCGCCGCCGCCCTGATTACTCACCGAGCCTCGAATTTCAACTGCTTTTCGGCAATCTGCCTGAGCGCATGACAACTGAGACGGGAAAAGAACTGGCGGAGGAGCGCTATGCCTATATGGAGAGCTTTTTCAAGCGCCTGCGGCTGGAGGTAGCGGGACAGCTCTGATGATCACTCCCCCGCCAGGATAACATAATTAAAGGGCACGCGCATGGCAGCCGGAGCCGTCAGATGCGCCGTGAAGCCCACCTGCGGTTGCAGCGATACATACTGCACCACAACCGGACCGGGATTGGCGGTCAGCGTCACCAGCACTACACAGGACGAGGTAACATGCGTATTCGCCACAGACACATCACACTGGCCGCTCTCGAATGCGCCAGAGCCAGCAAACGCCTCAAACATTCGGGGCGCGACCCCGGCTTTACCCACCTCCATCGCGGGTAGATGGGCGCTGGTCGTTCCCTCATGTCCATACAACGTAGATACGGCAGGCAAGTGCGCGCTGGTCATGCTCTCATCTTCAACCAGTTCACCGAGGGCAAGGACACCCGGCGCTTTCTTCTCCTGTCCCTCACGCCCCTCCTGCTCCTTTACGCCTGTATGCTGCACCGCCGGTTCTGGCAGCGCAGGAGGGACAGAAGCGGTTTCCATAGGGGTGGTTTCCAGGCGGATCTTGCGCCCGGCGGGCAGCGGCTTCGCCGGACTATTGCGGATAGCCTCCGAGACAGCCTGTTGCCGTGCCGCCGCGCGAGTTTCGCCCGCAACGGGTGCTGCACCACGCACAGCATATGCGCCTGGCTCCGCCGGGAAGGTCCGGGGCGGCGGTATTGCTTCCTGTAACCCGGTCAGGTCCCGCAAATTCTCCGGCTCGGAAGCCAGTTCATACGACTCCGTTTCAGGACGCAAAGCGCCCCCGAACACAGCAAAAGATGCTGTAAGGCGCTGTGCGAAACGCGCCCATATGCCCGAATTCTGCGCCGCAGGAACGGGTTTCTCTTCCGCATCAGCTTTAGGCATAGCAGCCCGGCGCTCCTGCGGTACTTCCCTGACGACATTACCTGGACGTATCGCCGGCATCACTCTGGATTGCAGACTTATACGAGGAGGAATGAGTGCTTTATCTCGTGACCTGCCAGACAGATCATCCTGCTCATCCTCTTCATCCTGCCACCCATATCCCCGCTCAGCATGATCTACAAGAGCGGCTTCCACCGAAGCAGAGAGATCCTGCCGCTCGCGCGCAAGGCGAGAAAGCCATTGCTGCTGAGTTTGTTCACTACGTTCTTCACTCAAAGCCATTACTGCTCCAATATGCAACCCACATTACGACATATGGTGAAACTTACAGAGGCAGTATAACATATCCCTGACCAGATCCCCGCTCCTCTAGCCCATCTGGCTAGCCCATGCTGGAATGCCACCACCCCTGCAAGCTCTCTGGCACCACAACTGACACCAAATCAGCCAGGATTCTCCCCAAAAAGGTCATCCATTTTATCCATTGCCTCCTGCGGCATTACCATATACTGCTCTCGTTGCGCTTCTGTGAGCGAGGCATCTATCCCATCGCCGGGATGACGCCGAGCTGCTGCATCATGCCGAGGTCGTCGCTGTTGCCCCAGTGTTCGACAATCTTGCCGTTGGCGACGCGAAAGATGTTGATGCCGGTGATGCTGCCGCTCTTACCGTTGGGCGGGATACCCATAAACTCTCCCTTGAAGGTGCCGGATGCGGTGAAGCGCTCTACCACGCGGTCTCCTTCGACGATGACATCCTCGGCTGTGGAGCGTATATCGGGGAAGGCTCTGCGGAAGACGCTTGCCCATATCCTGACGCCCTCGCGTCCAGGTGGCAGCCCGGCGGGAGTGCTGTGTGAGACAAAGTTCTCGTCCACAATCTCGTTCACGACAGCATCCAGGTCCCTGTCAGCATTCCACAAATCGGCCCAACGCGCACCAAGATTTCGGTTCTGCTCTGTCGACATAGAAAAGTTCCTTTCTGAATTCTGATGGAATCTCAATCATCCGCGATACCGGCAAGTGCCAGTATCTCATGACCATGCTGAAACGATTCTGCGGTAAGTAATATCCGGTTCTGCGACGGGTCGCGCAGCAGGTACGATTGAGCGTATTGCGTTATCTCGATACC
>DATGLE010000111.1:0-4251 GCA_035294325.1 Ktedonobacteraceae bacterium
GAGCGCGCGCAAGCACGACCTGGTGATGGCGGGGGGATGCGGGCTGATGCATCAATGTCCCAATGAACCGGATCTGGGGGCGCGCATAACGAACCAGGGGTTGCAATGGCAGGCCGTAGGTGAGAATATTGGGGAGGGCGGGCCGCTCATCTCAAACGATCAAGCCTGGACTATTGTCTCGGCGATCCACCAGGGGATGATGGGCGAGAAGCCGCCCGACGATGGGCACCGGCGCAACCTGCTCAGCAAGGACTTTCATCGCATCGGCATCAGCATCTATATCGATGCCAGCCACACGCTCTGGCTCACCGAAGATTTCGCCAGCTAACCCGCTGCGCGTGCTTTTGTGCGCCTGCGGCGCACCCGGTGTTGTAGAGTCTGCTGGCACAGCGCCGCAGGCGCCTGGCCCGCAGACTCTACAACACTGGCGAACCGCGCAGCGGTGAGCAGTCAGGAAGACTCGCACAGGGCGTTAATCAGGCAGGGGGAATGCTCTGCGCGAAATGGAAAAAGTTCCCGGGATCGTAGGTGGCCTTGATGTGCTGGAGACGCGCGAGATTGGCGCCGTAGTAGGCTTGCAGCCAGTTAGCCAGGTCGGGATCGATATAGTTCTGGTACGCCTCGCCGCTGGCATAGGGACGCATGGCCTGCCAGGTGTTCGTCAGCCAGGCACGATTCTGCGCGATAACGGCCTGTGAAGCGCCAGCAGGCCACGCAGTTGTGTACTGGATCGAGAAGAGTGCGCCGCGATGCACGAAGGCGGTTGCGTTGGCCGCTACACGGTTGATGGCGCCGCCATATGCATCGATGCCGATGCCGCCCCCGCCAGGAACCGGGGAAGTCTGCCGCTGCGCAATGGCGTTTACCAGAGCGTTGATGCCCTGGGCCGGCAAGACTTTCGTCACATAGTCCGATTTGGCAACATCCATCGCGCGCTGGAGCTGGCCCTGTGGATTCTGCGAGGGCAGGTGGCATGCATTCACGCTCCTGTTGTAGCAGCCCGCCTCGTACAGCATGGCGGAGAGCACGGTGTCGGACCAGACGTAGCGGCTCGCCGGCACGGCCCCGGCAGCGTTGAGCAGTTGCCCCAGCAACACGTTCAACTGGTTTACGCTGCCGACATAGGTGCCGTTCACCCTGACGATTGGATCGGTGCTCTTATCGGCGGTGGTTAGCAGGAGGAAGTTGGACCACAGCTCATCGGGAGCCGGGGGCGCCCAGCGCTGCCAGGCGCCCAGGACGGCGGCGGCATCCTTCCACTGCCAGTCCAGCGTGAACAGCGAGAGCGACTGGAGCGGGTGCGCCTGAAAAGTGAACGAGGTCACGACGCCGAAGTTTCCTCCGCCGCCGCCACGCAGCGCCCAGTACAGGTCGGAGTAGTGGCTGGTATCGCAGGTCAGAATACGTCCATCCGCCAGCACTACCTGCGCCGAGAGCAGATTGTCGCAGGTCAGGCCGAACTTGCGGCCCAGCACGCCCACACCGCCGCCCAGCGTCAGTCCGGCGATTCCCACCGTCGGACAGGAGCCAGCGGGCAGCGCCAGGCCATGCTGCGCGAGTGTGGAGTAGACATCGATCAGGCGCGCGCCCGCCCCAATCGTCGCCGTGTTCTGGTTCACCGTCACCGCATTCATACGCGTCACATCGATGAGCAGACCGGTGGTCGTCGAGTATCCGGCATAGGAATGACCGCCAGCGCGCAGTGCGAAGGGCAGCTTGCTGAAGCGCTGCACAAAGGCAAGGCAGCGCTGAACATCCTGTGGAGATGTACAGAAAGCAATCGCCGCAGGGTTTATGTTGTCGAAGCGCGGATCGAAAAGCAGGCGTGCCGTCGGGTATTGCGGGCTATTCGGGCGCAGCAGCGTTCCTTGCAACTGGTGAGCCAGCGTTGTCCAATCAGCATCACCAGGCAGCGGTCTCGGCGTTGGAGTGGGCGTGGGTTTCGGCGCCGCGCTGGCGGAACCCGCCGGCATGGCCCCGCAAGCAGCCAGAGGCCCCGCCACGGCCCCCAGGCCGCAGAGCGCGAGAAACGCGCGCCGGTTCAGCATATTTTCATCTGTATGCATCGATGTTCCTTTCATATTTGCCTGCACCAACCAGCCATGCGCAAGGTGAGCAATCACTCTAATCGTAAGATAACAGATTCGACTCACAAACGCTATTGACTAGCTCACAACCGCTTCATAGCCCGCATGTCTCAATGCATGCCGCCCTATTGACAATGCGCTTTCTAGCATGCTAAGAAAAATGTCCAGGGCAATAATGTACAGAAGGGTAGGATCTTTAATGAGTCTACATATCGGGCGGCGCCTGGGCCAGTATCGATTGGTTCAGTTGCTCGGCCAGGGCGGCTTCGCTCAGGTGTATCTTGGGGAGCATGTCCGTTTGAATACACAGGTGGCGATCAAAGTGCTCTCCGGGGCTATCGCTGGGAACGCGATAGCCGGGCTGTTCGCGGAGGCTCGCACGATTGCTCGTTTAGAACACCCGCACATTGTGCGGCTTCTCGACTTTGATGTTGAGGAGAATATCTCTTTCCTGGTCATGAGCTATGCTGCCCAGGGCACTCTGCGCCATCGCTATCCCAGAGGCTCTATTCTCGCGCCTGATACCATCCTGAACTATCTCAAACAGGCCGCCGCCGCGCTGCAATACGCCCACGACGAGAGGGTGATCCACCGGGACATCAAGCCGGAGAATATGCTGCTTGACCGGAGAGGGAAACTCTTGCTCAGTGACTTTGGCGTTGCCGCTATCGCCCATAGCTCGCGCTCCATGCATACCCAGGAGATCGCCGGGACCGTGACTTATATGGCGCCCGAACAATTGCAAGGTAAGCCGCGCCCGGCCAGCGATCAATACGCCCTGGCGGTAATCGTTTACGAATGGCTCTGCGGCAGCCCGCCCTTTCGTGGCACCGCGCCCGAAATCGTCGCGCAGCACCTCTCCACTCCCCCACCGCCTCCGCGTGAAAAGCTGCCGCATATTCCGGCGGCACTTGAAAGCGTGCTTCTCCGTGCGCTGGAGAAGAATCCGCAGCAGCGTTTCGCCAGCATCAGCGAGTTCGCATCCGCCTTTGAGCAGGCCGCACTCCAACCGTGCCTCCCCGAGAACCGGCGCATGGAGCAGACTCCACAACTCTTCCTTACCTCCTCTTCGGAGTATCCCACTGCTCCCGCGACTCCTGGCCGGTCAGCGAATGCTCATTCGACCAGACAACGCCACATTTCACGGCGCGCTCTGCTGATCGGAGCACCCCTGCTCATCGGCGCCGGGACCGGAGCGGGCATCACCCGGCTCACCCTCTCATCTCAGCTCGATAAGCAACCGTTGCACGCCACCGCCCATACTTTAGTGGTCTATTATGGGCATACGGATACGGTGAGAGCGGTAGCCTGGTCGCCCAATGGTTCCCGTATTGTCTCCAGCGCGGATTTGATCGATCATACGGTGCAGCTCTGGGATGCCACGACGGGCGCGCACCCTTTCATCTATCGCCGCTATACAACGACCATCAGCGCCGTCGCCTGGTCGCCCGATGGCACACGCGTCGCCTGTGGAGGTGGCAACGGCCTGTTCGGCGGCATACATACGGTGCAGGTCTGGGAAGCGGCCTCGGGCAAGCTCCTCACTACCTATAGCGGCCACCAGCAGCCGGTCTTATCGCTGGCCTGGTCGCCCGATGGCACACGCATCGCCTCCGCCAGCCAGGATAAAACCGTCCAGATCTGGGACCCGGCCAGTGGCACACGGATCATATCCTATACCCGCCACAACGCGCCGGTGTCCGCTGTGGCCTGGTCGCCCGATGGCTCGCTCATCGCCTCCGCCAGCCAGGATACGAGCGCACAGCTCTGGGATCCGCGCACCGCGACGCCCATCCTCTCTCTCGCTCACAACAATGCCGTCAGCGCGCTGGCCTGGTCGCCCGATGGCTCGCGCCTGGTGACGGGAGAAGGCAATATTCTTCTCGGCGGTGAGCACCTTGCCCACGTCTGGAACGCGAAGAGCGGCCAGCTCCTGCTCACATATAGCAAACATGCCAGTGCGCTCACCTCCACAGCCTGGTCTCCTGACGGCAAGCACATCGTCTCTGCCAGTTATGATAAGCCCGTGCGTGTGTGGGATGCCACGACAGGCGCTACTATCTTCACTTATCATGGTCACACGCTCGGCGTCACTTCCGCCGCCTGGTCCCCTGATGGGCGCCTTATCGCAACCGGCAGCCTCGACGGAACCGTGCGTGTCTGG
>DATGLE010000112.1:0-6648 GCA_035294325.1 Ktedonobacteraceae bacterium
CATCCCTGTCATCCGGCGAGCGCCGCAGGCGCGAGCGCGCGATGACGCTGGCGATCCGACACTTTCTTGAGGATTGCAAGAGAACATAGTTTGAGGCATACTATAGGAGATTGGCGCCGCGATTCCTCCACGGGGGGATGAGAATGCTCAAGATACTGGAGCGCAGGATCACCCTGCAACTGCTCGTCTTCTATGGCCTGTTTGTCCTGCCCCTGCTGCTGGGCGGAGTAGAGCTGTATTTCTTTCAGCGCGATGCCCTGCAACAGAGCGCGCAGCAGGCCGACCTGAATCTTGCCCAGGCCATCGCCCTGGAGGTCGAGACAGACCATACCATCTCCAGGCAAGAGCTTACAGCGCGCCTGGTGGCGATCCGGCAGCACCTGACGAACAGCAGCGAGACGCGGATCTGGATCGTGGACAGCAATGGCAGGTCGATAGCCGATACAGCAGGTTCCACTTCCCAGATCAATCTACTCGATATGTTGCCAGGGTTGAGGCAAGCGCTGCACGGAAAATCGGGCAGCATGATTGCCTCTGAGCAGGGCCGCGACTGGTTGTATAGCTACGTGCCGGTGGCGGGGACCGGTTGGGCCGTGGCGGTGCAGCGTCCAACCGATGTGACCTTCGCTGTCGTCATCAGTTTTCAGCACAGCCTGATTATCGCGCTGGTCATGCTGATCGCTGGCGCCACCGTTTTCTGGTTCGTGATGCATGGCTGGGTGGTCGCCCCTCTATCGCGCCTGGCTAAAGCGGTGACGATGATTAAGCCCGATCAAACGAAGAAGGTTGCCGATAGCAGGCTGCTGGCGAAGGATCGCAGCCGCAACGACGAGATCGGGAAGTTGATCGCCGCCTTCTCCACGATGGAGGATGAGATCCATGCCCTGTTCCGCAAAAGCGATGAGAAGAGTCAGAAGCGGCTGCATACGCTCGATGCGATCATGCGCAGCGTGGACGAGGCGATCCTGCTGGAAAGCCCGCAGGGCCAGGTTGTCTATGCCAATCACAGCTTCACACAACTGGTTGGCATCTCGCCCCAGGAGGTATTGCTTGATCTCGATTCGTTTGCCGATAGCCACCTGGCCGAGAAGCTGATGGCGCTGCTCGAAGATCCCGCCGCCTATACTGAAGCGGTTCAGAAGGCCGAGCAGGGGAGCGGCCCGCATGTGATAGAGTTTCAGGTTCGCGGCTACTATAACCAGGCCGGCCAGTGGGTTCCCGGACGGCGCGATATTCGCATGCGCCTCTTCCATGTGCGTGACCTGGCGGGCCAGCTTATCGGGCGCGGGAAGATCTTCAACGATGTGACGCAGCAGAACGAGGCCGAGCAGGTCAAGAAAAATTTGCTCGCCATTGTCTCTCACGAACTGCGCACGCCGCTCACAGCCATCAAAGGCTACGCCACCAGCCTGCTTGAGACCGATGTAGAACTGGATGCCGCGTTGCAGCGCCATTTTCTGCAAAATATTGTCGCCGAGGGGGACCGCATGGCCGATCTCGTGACCAGTCTGTTAGCGATGTCGCAGCTTGAGGCCGGGACGCTCAAACTCTACCCGGGCCTCTGCCGTCTGGATGCACTGATAGAGCAGGTGATTCCAGAGGACGAGCGCGGCTGTGTACGCGTGGACATACCTGAGGATCTGCCGCTCCTGTATATTGACCGGCGGCGTATAGAGGTGGTGCTCTGTAATCTGCTGGAGAACGCACGGCGTCATGGCGGGGCCGATGCCAGCGTTGAGATCAGCGCCAGATACGAGCCGCATGCGCCCGGCGAGGGCTTCTATCTGAGCGTGGCCGATAATGGGCCGGGTTTTCCGCCGCATCTGGCCGAGCGTATTTTTGATCGTTTCTACCAGGTGGATAGCGGGACAAAACGCAGCAGCAGCGGCGTCGGCCTGGGCCTGGCGATCTGTCGCGGCTTTATCGAGGCGCACGGCGGCCGGATCTGGGCCGAGAATCGCACGGATGGCGTGAGGGGGGCGATCTTCCATATCTGGCTGCCCCCGAAGCTGCTGCACACGCCCGGCGCTCAATCCAGCTCCTTTGAATTGCAGAACTCTATGTAACCGAACCATTCTTTAGAGAATGTCTGATGCTCAGTATCCTCGCCCTCTCTATGGAGTGGGCGCGCGGCAGAGCCGCGCCGAAGATGGAGAGTGCTGCTGTGAAAAATGCGCTGCACGCATTTTTCACAGCAGCACTCTCCCAAAGGCGAGCGCCGCAGGCGCAAGCCAGCGAGGGTGTCGAAGATCAGGCACTCTCTTAAAGAGAGAGGACCCGAGGCTTGACGACTGTGCCGTGTAAGGGATAGAGAGTGTGGTGTGACAGATGCGCGAAGCGCATCTGTCACACCACACTCTCAAAGGCGAGCGCCGCAGGCGCGAGCAAAGGAGAAGGCAGTCACAGCATGCCACAGGAGAAACACATTTTAGTCGTAGACGACGAACCAAGCATCCAGGACTTCGTGAAGCGCAACCTGGAACTGCGCTCGTTCAAGGTCTCGCTCGCTAACAATGGCCTGGAAGCGCTGGCCCTCTTCGACCAGGCAAATTTCGCCCTGGTCATCCTGGACATCATGCTGCCGCGTATGGATGGCCTGGAGGTATGCCGCCGCATCAGGCAGATCAGCACCGTGCCGATCATCATTCTCACCGCGCTTGGCGAGGAGGCCGATAAAATAGCGGCGCTGGACCAGGGGGCCGACGATTATCTGACCAAGCCCTTTGGCGTCGGCGAACTGCTGGCACGCGTGCGGGCGGTACTGCGTCGCAATCACTGGGCTGACCGGCCCGCCTCGGTGGGAATGCAGCGTTTCGGCGACCTGGAGATCGACTTTGAGCAGCGGCGCGTGTGGCGCGATGGTGAACTCGTCAAGCTATCGCCCACCGAATTCGATCTGCTGCAAGAACTGGCGCTGCACCCCGGCAAGCTTTTCACGCACGAGGCGCTGCTGCGCCGCGTGTGGGGTACAGAATATCATAGCGAGACGGAGTATTTGCGCGTCTATATCGGGCGCCTGCGCAGGAAACTGGAGGCCGATCCCTCCAGACCTGTGCATATCCTGACAGAACCCGGTATTGGCTATTATATGGTCAAGTGATTTATCCCACCTTGCGACCAGAGGAAGAGGTGCGGAAGTTGGGATCGTTGATGCCCCACGAAACGATATAGGTTGGCGTGATGCGCAGGATTTCAGGCGAGAAGTCTTTCATGATCTCCTTGCCGCCTTCCGGCAGCCCCTCAACGCGCCCACGCACCTCGATGCCGCGCGCCCGCCAGGCAGGAGTAAGCATAACATCATCCACAACAAAGGCGACGCGCCCGTGGCGTACCGCTTCGCGATACTTTTTGGTCGGCACGATGTTATGTCCGCCGATATCGATAGTATCGTGCTCAGGATTGTAGCGAAAACTCACCGGGACAACGTGTGGATCGCCCTTTTCGTTGACGGTAGCCAGCCTGCCCAGGCGCTGGCTCTGCAAAAATTCGATCTCTTCCGGTGTAAATTTACTCATGCTTTCTTCCCTATTCACAGTATATTCTCATATAGTGTGTCTACTTCCCTGCGTCATCGCTCGCTCGCGCCTGCGGCACTCGCTCTTTGTATGCAGTATGGAAGGGCGCAAAGCGCCCTTCCATACTGCATACAATCCTTGCGCGGCGGAGCCGCGCGACCTCCCGCCGGGAGAAATCGTCCTGACGCGCCTAATCCTGGCCGCCCAGTGGTCCCGTTGAGATGGGCGTTGGCTCGGTAGGCGTGCTGATCTGCTCCGGCTTGCCGGCGAGCGCGGGCCTGACGCCGCGCACGGCGGAGAAGCCGATGGCGAGCACACAGATCGCAATAGAGGCGATGAAGGCATGGCTCATGGCCTGAGTGAAGGCCAGCGCGATGCTCGTTGCCAGGTGCCCCACCGTACCCAGGAAGACCGCGTTAACCAGGTTCGCCGGCATGGATGCGGCGGCGACGGCCAGCGCGACGGCAAAACTACAGACCATACCGACGTTGCGCATCGTGTTCAAGGTTGCCGAGGCCACGCCGAGCCGGTTGCGCGGCGCGGCTCCCATCGTCGTGCTCGTGTTCGGGGACCAGAAGAAACCGCTGCCAATGCCCATCAGGCCGAGCGCCACGCCCAGCAGCAGGTACGGGCTGGTGGGCGTCAGGAAGACCAGTATCAGCAGCGAGATGCCCTGCAAGGTCAGGCCAAGCGTTGCCGGAATGGCACCGCCGAGGCGATCCGCCATACGCCCGCCGAACGGGCTGACGACGGAGGTGAACACCGAGAGCGGCAGGATCAGAAATGCCGCCGTCAGCGGGCTGTAGCCGCGCACGCCCTGGAGGTAGAAGACCAGCAGGAAGTTTACCGCGAACATCGCCAGCGATTGCAGCGTCGCCGCGGTGACGGAGAAACCGTAGACGCGATCATCGAAGAGGTGCAGGTCGAGCATGGGATGAGCTATGCGCCGCTCGTGGATCACAAAGATCACGAAGGCGGCCAGCGCCATGCCCCACAGCGTCAGGATGGGCGGTGTGAGCCAGCCGGAGCCAATACCCCCGGTCAATCCGAGCAGCAGGCAGATCAACCCCACGCTAAAGAGAAAGGCGCCGAGCAGATCGAAGCGCTCTCCACGAGGGTTGGGCGCGATATCGTGCAGGAGCAGGTAGGCCGCAAGTGTGCCCACAATACCAATCGGCAGGTTGACCAGAAAGATCCAGCGCCAGCTCGCAACCGCCAGGATGAAGCCGCCGAGCACAGGCCCCAGTACGCTGCCGGCGCCCCAGGTTATCGAATTAAAGCCCATCGCCTGGCCGCGCTGATTTGCTGGAAAGACCTCGGTAATGATCGCCATCGAGTTTGCTGAGATCATGGCGCCGCCTATGCCCTGGACTACGCGCGAGGCGATGAGCATGCCAGCGTTCAGAGATAAGCCGCACAGCACCGAGCCGAGCGTGAAGATCACAAAGCCCAGATTATACATCTTCACGCGGCCAAACATATCGGCCATGCGGCCAAAGGTAAGCTGCAATACGGTACTTACCAGTAAATAAGCCATAATCACCCAGGTAATATCTACCAGGTTAGAATGCAAGTCCTGTAGAATATTGGGGAAGGCCAGAATGACGATAGTTGAGTCGATAGCGGCCATCAACGAGCCAATAGTTGTTACCGAAAGCGCAATCCACTTGTACTCAGGCTTTTTCATCGATAAGTTCTTTCTAACCAGTGCTGTGCTGCCTTCCGCGCGGAAGACAGCTCTGACTATGCCTTACTATACTAAAAAAATAAAGCCGAGGGCATCGAGCAAGAGGACAGCCCGACTCCTGTACAAAAGTACAGCCCTTTCCGGCAGTGTAATGTGTGGGAATATATCTATACCATCTATTGTACCACAGAATCGGAAAGCATCCTTGCTGTCTGAGCGTGTGTCAGGTTCTGGTCCTCTGGCGCGGGCGTCCGCGCCTTCGCCGCGCCAGAGATCTCAGGGATGGTGTGGGCACATGCGCAGCGCGCATGTGCCCACACCATCCCTGAGATCCGGCGAGCGCCTGCGGCGCGAGCAGGTGGCGGTGCTGGCAATCAGACCTATTCTGAGCACTCGTCGGACCGGCGCAAACGATAGAGCCTGGTTTCGTCATCCATGATAAAGGGGATTTTGTAGAGCTTGAGCCAGGCGAAGCAGGCATCAAGCAAGGTATTGAGGCAGAGCCATTCGCGCTGGCTTACGCGCCTGGGATCGGCATCGAGAAAGGCGACGTTGAGCGCCGCCAGAATCTTGAGCGCTTTCTCGATGCGCTCCACGTGTGGGGATTCCTCTTCCACCCGACTATCTCCCTCCCTGCGTTGGTGATGCTGTATTGAGCGGGACCGTGGGCAGATTCTCGATCAGCCGGCGCTGGAATTGTGCCAGCAGCCGGTTGACCTCCTGCTCTCGCCAGAAATAGCGCGTGTGACGACCGATGGCGGCATTGAGCGCGATCACCTCATTAGGTGTCGCCTGCACACAGATAAGCGGCTCCTGATACTTTTTCATAAGGCGCTTGCTTCCTCTCCTTTCGTTCAGCCACATCGATCATAGTGGGACCTCGCCTGCTATCGTATCTCCTTCTCCATTACTTCCACGACCATGCGGGCAGCTTCTTCTTTTCCCACGAGATCAATCAGGGCTTCATGGCAGGCGCCCATGCGCTCCATACGTGCTGTGATAAACTTGTGGCGCGCGGTCACGGCATAGCCGTGTAATCCTAATCTTGCGGCAGAGCACTCCTGCTCAATCTGCTGCAAGAGCCGCGCCACTTCGCTCTTGTTCTCGCTCCGTTCTGACATATCGTCTTCCTCCTGTACTACATTGATATCCATTGCTTTGAAAGCGAATGCATGGTACACTCTGGGCAGGAACTATTGCGAATAGTAGCCTGCCCTGTAATGGGAGCGTGAAGCGGCTCCTGCTCCCTGTTCCCATTCGCCTGTCCCATGCATCCTGCACCTTTAGTATCAGGTGAAAGATGCCGTACAACAACGACATTGCTGAGTCAAATGTGTCATGAGAGGAAGGTAGCTACATGGGAACAGAGATAAAACCGGGAGAGCATCACGGGCGGCTAGTAGCACAATATCGCAGCTACATGGGCCTGTCTCAACAGGATCTTGC
>DATGLE010000113.1:0-6290 GCA_035294325.1 Ktedonobacteraceae bacterium
GAGCTGTACCCATTGCTCAAATTTGCTCTGGCGGTTCTTATCGCTGTGCCGTTGTGTTTCTTCGTCAGTTATTATATTCGCAAAATTCCGCTCATGCACAAGATATTATAAAATGAAAGCCATCAATTATGATCGGTAATCTGTTTTACGTAGGCGCGCGATGATGAGATTTAACGACCAGGATCGGCAATAGGAAAGAGGCAATGCAACTGCTGTAGGGCTGCGGCGAGCGTAGCGAGCAAGCCCGCTCGTGTCTGCCACAGATCTAGCATTCGTTATTAATGAGCAGGAAAGTAGATTTAAATATACTAATTGTTTGCTGTATTGTAGCCTAACCAGGCGTCAGATACTTGCAATTGATAGATATATATGATATATTCCCACTACTAAAAGTGGAAAGGGAACCGTGAGGATGATTAATGAACCCCGCGAAGAGTATCACCCCTATGACCGTGCCTTGAAATCCCTGATGGGCGACCATGCCGCTGAGATGCTGCCGGAACTGTTGCCGGGCTGCCAGTTGGAGGGAGAGGAAAATGCTGGACTGAACCGAACCACGCTGCGCGCTGATCTGGTGTATAATGTCAGATACCAGGGGCAGCCGCGCGTGCTGGATCTGGAACTACAAACCCTTGTTTGGAAAACTTCATAATCGTACTACGATGGCAGCGCCTCCTGCTCCGAAGAAGTGTGTGTAACCTCCGGTGGGGGTGACGCGCGGAAAGTGAGTTCATATTCGCCGATGGTGATTACATCGCCATCGGTCAATGTACAGGCCGTCTCGCCGGGGATCTTCTGCCCATTGATAAAAACTCCGTGAGTGCTGCGCAGGTCGGCGATACTGTAGCTGTCACCTGTACGGATCAGGAGGGCATGGTGCCGCGAGGTGAGCCTATCCTGATCGAGCAGGATATCGCTGGCGCCGGCGCGGCCAAGCGTCATCTCCTCACGCTCCAGTACAACTTCGCGCGGCCCGCTGGTGTATGGAGATGTAATAATGAGTCGTGCGGGCACAAAGGGCTGCCCATCGCGCCTGCTGGACGAGGCTGCCTGCGACGGCTCTTTATCCGGCTCTGGTGCAGGCGCAGGCGTAGGGGCTGGCTCAATGGGCGGCTGTGTGGGATCGGGAAGCGGCTGCGGGATATCGGGGGCCGGTTGTGGGATGATCGCCGGCTCAGGCTGAGGCTCCGTTGGCGGTTCTGGGACAGGAGGAGATGATGGTGGCGACGGTTCTGGCTCCGGCTGTGGCGTGGGATCGGGAAGCGGCTGCGGGATATCGGGGGCCGGTTGTGGGATGATCGCCGGTTCGGGTTGCGGTTCCTCAGGGAGATCCTTCGCTGCGCTCAGGATGACATGGCCGGGCGGCTCCGGCGCCTGGGGCGCGTGCGGCTCCTCGGTGGCGCTTGCCAGGCTCATCAGCGTTCTCTGGAGGGCCTCGGCGAAGGCCAGCACGGAGGGGTAGCGCTCCTCTGGATAGACGCTCAACGCGCGTAGTATAACCTGCTCCTGCTCAAGCGTCACGCGGGGATTGAGCAAGGTCAGGGGGGAGATGGTCTGCGAAAGTTTTGCCTGCTCGATCTCGTCAACTGTGCCGGTGAATGGCGGGCGCCCGCTCAACCAGAAATACAGCAGGACCGCCAGCGCGTACTGGTCGCTGGCCGGCGTGGCGCGTCCTCCTATCTGTTCGGGGGCAGCCGTCACTGGCAGGAGCTTGACGGGAGGCTGGCCGAAGCGCCGTACAAAATGTGCGGCTCCGACATCGGCAAGCAGGAAAGGGGCGAAGTCAGGCTCGTTGTCCAGGTTAGAGCCGCGCAGTACCAGAATATTCGTAAAAGAGAGCGAGCCGTGTACATATCCGCAGTTGTGAATATAATGCAGCGCCTGAGCAAGCTGGTGAATATAATAGATAGCATCGATGGCGGCAAGGGGCGGATGGAACCATATTCTTCCCTCATCTCCGGGCAACGGACCGGGGCCGGTGTAACGGCGGGCGATATAGAGCTGTCCATCGACTTCTCCGTAATCGAGCACCGCCGCCAGATAGATATGTGTCAGCGCGCCGATGCCCTGCATCTCGCGGAAGAACTGCCGGCGCGCGGCGTCTGACAGTCGCGACCAGGGGTGAATGAGCTTGAGGACAACCTTTCGTGGCAGGCGTATATCTTCGGCCTCGTAGCTCTCGCCCGATATACCCCTGCCCAGCCAGCGCAGCACGCGATAGCGTGCGAACCTTTGACCTGCTGCCAACATTTGCATTGCCTGCACCTCGATGATTCTCAGCGATGTCGCTTGATATTGTATCATTCATAGCTCCTGCCGGGAATCCCTCCTCCCCCCTATCCCATTGACAAGGGTCGATTTATACAGTATAGTATAAATATATCAATTGAACACTCAACTATCGAATGGGAAACCGTAGGGCGTTCACCAGCATAGGTAATTTGCCCTCAGCGTGGCCTGTATAGTGCTATCTATTGTGTATCGGATGCACATAGACGTATTCGCGGTAAACTCACAGTGGAGGATTATTATGAAGAGGAATTATTCTATCTTGCTCCTCATCAGCATGGTGCTGGCACTGTTCGCCGTGGCATGTGGCTCGTCCGTTTCCAGCGGGGGTTCCTCCTCGCCGGCTCAGAAGGAAACCGTCACAATCTGGCATGGATGGCAGGGCAGCTATCTTGCACCCAAGCAAGCTATTTTCGACGCGTACATGAAGCTGCATCCCAACGTCACCATCAAGCTTGTGAATCAGCAGAACCTGATACCCAAGTCTATAACGGCGGTGCGGGCCAATAATGGGCCTGACATCATCGCGTGGGCCGATGACTCGCTGGGCGAACTGGTCGATAGCCATACGGTCATTCCAATGGATCAGTATATCAGCGAGTCGTATGTAAACTCGACGTACATGCCGGCCGCGGCGAAGGCCGTACAATTCAACGGTCAGGTCTGGGGCGTGCCGGAGACCGTCGAGGCCGTCACAATCATGTATAATAAGAAGCTCGTCAGCGCCGACCAGATCCCCACCACGACCGATCAGATGCTCTCGTTCGAGAAAAGCTATGAGCAGCAGCACCCCGGCCAGTACGGTATCGTCTGGCCGACGCAGGATGCCTACTACAATGCCCCCTGGTTCTATGGTTTTGGCGCCTTTTACGTCAAGCCCGATGGTACAGTCGGGCTGAACACGCCACAGGCCACGGCGGCGGGCAATTTCATCGCCTCTTTCCGGCCCTACCTGCCGAAGCAGCTTGACGGCACCACGGCCTCCTCGCTCTTTAGCGAAGGGAAAGCGGCCGCGATCATTGATGGTCCCTGGGCGTATGCGGACTATGCTACGAAGGCCGGCATCGATGTCGGCTTTGCCACGCTGCCCGCTGTCCCGGCGAATAACAACACGCGTGCTACACCATTTGTAGGCGTGAAGTCGCTCTGGGTGACGAAGAATGCGAAGGATCCGGCCCTGTGCGCCGACATTCTCAAGTTCTATACTGATTATCAGAACCAGCTCAACATGATCAAGGTCACGGGCGAAATTCCGGCCAACCAGCAGGCGCTAAACGATCCGGTGGTGAAAAGCGACAGAGCCATTGCTGGTTTCGCGAATCAGGCCCAGTATGGTACGCCGCTGCCGAATACGCCCTACATGTCGGCCCTCTGGACGCCGGTAGCGAACGCCCTGGCCGCCATCTGGACAGGCACTCAGACGCCCGCGGCTGCGCTGGCCGCCGCCCAGAAAGCAGCAGTCAAAGGAGTGCAGGGCGTCTCTGCGTAGGAGTTTGCGACTATGTTGCAGGTAAAACGCCGCACGATTTTCCTGTATCTGCTGCCCATCATTGTGACGATTCTGATAATCAACATGACGCCGATCCTGTACACCTTGTATCTCTCCTTCACCAACAATACGGAGTTCAACGAGGCGTACAACTTCGTCGGCCTGGCGAACTATATTCATCTCTTTTTCGCGACTGATAGCGATCTGTTCTATGTGCTGGGGCTGACCGTCCTGTACGTGGGTATCTGTGTCGTGCTGTTCGTGCTGCTTGGCACGGTCACGGCCCTGGCCCTGAACCATCCCCGCATCAAGGGCACGTCGATCTGGATGAGCCTGCTGCTTGTCCCCTGGGCTGCGCCCTCGGCGGTTACTGCGCTGATCTGGAAATTTCTCTTCAACTACGACTTTGGCCCGATCAACCAGATCGGGCGACTTTTCTTCGGCGCGCACTTCGGCGTGCCCTGGCTCACCAACCCTGTCGCGGCCTTTGCCGCCGTCGTCATCGTCAACGTCTGGCTCTCGTATCCATTCTTTACGGTGGTGATCCTGGGGGCGCTGCAAAGCATTCCTGCCGAACTCTCCGAGGCTGCCAGCGTCGATGGCGCTAACGGCTGGCAGCGCTTCTGGCGCCTGACCTTCCCTCTGGTGAGTCCTGCGGTCATGCCAGCAACGGTGCTGAGCGCGATCACGACCTTTCAGATGTTCAATACAGTCTACCTGATCACGCAGGGCGGTCCTATCACCAATCCCGCCAGACCCGGCGTGACGACCTTCGTTATGATCTATATGTATAATGAGGTGCTGGGCGCGACTGCGGCCAATATTCACTACGCTCAGGTCGCTGCCTTCGCGATCACTATGTTCGTCATTCTCGGGGCGCTGACCTTCCTGGCGCGCGCGCTGAGCCTGGGAGGAAGGGCGGTGCAGGCATGAAGGCCCATGATACCGGCGAAAGGATAATACGGGCCAGCATCAGCGGAGAAGCGGTATCCGCCCCGGGTATGGCAGCAGGAGCGAAGAGAATTGAGCGAGCGCAGGCCAGAACAGCCGTTGCCCGGCGGCGTCTCCTGTCGAATCTGCCGCTCATTTTCATCTATATCTTCCTGGCGGTGATGACCGTCTTTGCCATCTTCCCCATCTATTTTGTTGTTCAGGCGTCGCTGGCTGGCGACCAGAACCTGTACGTCACCACGCTGCAACTTCTGCCCGACAGGCCAACGTTCAGTAATTACGTCTATGCCTTTACGCAGTTGCCGGTCTTCAACTGGCTCGTCAACACTACCATAGTCTGCGGCCTGGCAACGCTGATCGGCGTCGCCTTCTCGATGACCGGCGCCTATGCGCTCTCGCGCTTCCGCTTCAAGGGGCGCGAAGCAAGCCTGAGCCTGCTGCTGGCGCTGCAAGCGTTCCCGGGACTGCTTGCTATCACGGCGTATTACTATCTATTAAGCTATCTGAAACTGCTGAATACGGCGCCGCTGCTCGGACTCGCGCTCATCTATGCCGCCGGTGATCTGGTCTTCGGCACATGGAATATCAAAAGCTACTTCGATACTATTCCGGTGGAACTTGAGGAGGCCGCGCTGATCGATGGCGCTTCCTTGCGTGAGGCATTCTTACGGATTACCCTGCCGCTCGCTACTCCCGCGCTGGTAGCATCGGCGCTGTTCATGTTCGTTGGAGGCTGGAACGAGTTTGCCCTGGCGAATTTCATTCTGAATGCGAACGCGAATGGCAGCAACCTGACCTTCATTCTCGGACTCTATAGCCTGCAAGGTACGTATCATACGCCCTGGGGCTACTTTGCCGCTACATCGGTGATTATTTCCGTTCCCCTGATGCTCCTGTTCGTGTATGCACGCCGCTACTTCCAGTCCGGCCTGACTATCGGCGGTGTGAAAGGATGAGTCAGGCCCCGGGTCATTTCAAGGGCAAAACAGCGCCAGCATCGGCCCCCTGTTCTGACTGCATGCGTTCAATGGCGTTGTCGATCATTGCGGAGACTTCGTTGTTTCTGGATTGTGCCTGGAGTGTGGCGGCCAGTTGTTGAAGCGGGATGTGCAGTTGTTGCAGGCTCTCTATGCTGAGCGCCTGAAAGCGCTGCCTGAGCAGGTGTTGCTGGGCGGAGATCAATATTTTGCGCAGCCGGTGCCCCTGTGGTGTGAGCACGATACGGACATAGCGCCGGTCTCCTGCTTTGCCACGCTCGCGTTTTGCCAGCCCGCTCTCTTCAAACTTATCGACGATACTGGTCACGTTGCTCTTATCGCACAGGAGCAGTTCGGCCAGTTCGGTGAAAGAACGGCCCTCTTCATTTTCGAGGTGTACGAGCGCCCAGTACTGGGTAATGGTCAGGCCGAAGCGTTTCATCAACTGACTTTCTCCCTCGTCGAGTTCGAGAAAGCACTGCGAAAGAAAAAGGGATATCTCTCTCTCAAGTTCAAGACGTTCTTCTATTCCGCCCTCGTTCATTGTTCTCCTTTATGACTGTTGAATAGTTGACTGTCTACTA
>DATGLE010000114.1:0-9996 GCA_035294325.1 Ktedonobacteraceae bacterium
AGTGTAGAGCGCGCAGCAGGCGCCCAAAAATATGCCCAAAGTGTTATTTAGCACCCGGCAGGCGCCAGAACATAGCCGGTGACTTCATAGCCGCGACCAGGCCGCTCTTTCTGAGGCAGATCGGAGATCCATTCCCACTGCTCCTCCTCCTGAACCGTGAACTGCTCGCGCACGAGTTCGGGGAAGGCGCGCGGTAGGAGAGGCAGCAGGCGTCGATGTGCAGCATCGTGGTCGCTGCCATGCATGTTGAAGACGAAGCCGCGCACATCGCTGAGCAGCGCCGCGCAGCCACCTGCATCCAACAGTTCCCGCATGAGGTGTAGATGCGCTCGGATGATGCGCACGCGCAGGGATTGCGCCGCCTCCTGATAGCGGCGGTGGCGCTCCTGCTCGCCCGTGAACCAGGGCGCAATGCTCTGCATAGAGTCGAGCATATCCAGGAGTGGATAGCTGAAAAGCTGCGAGAGCACGAGCGAACTCACGACCAGGCCGAACGAGCCGGGGGCCAGCCCGGGAATCGCTGGCGGATCGGGCACCGCGCACTGTTCAAGGCACTGAGCGGCGGCGTTCAAAAAGGTCTGCCGGCCTTGAGCCTCCAGCTTTTGCCAGGGCTGATGCTTGATGAGGCGATCCAGCCTGGCGCTGACGCCTCCGCTGATGTCGCATTGCACAATCTGCACGCGCTTGCGCAGTGCCGCCGCTGCCAGCTCATCGCGGCCACGCTGCATCGCCGCGAGATCCAGGTCCGCCAGCACGACCTCATCGCAGGCGCGCGCTAACGTGGTGAGAGGAACCTCCGTGCATGCGCCGGCGCCGAGCACAAGCGCGTTCTGCGCGGCGCCGGGCGAGCGGCTGTGCAGGGCATGCAGAATCAGCGCCTCGCAATGCTGGAGATGCTGCGGAGCATACTGGCGCAGCCATGCGCGGCGTTCCGCTCCCTGCGTCTGTCGATTGTTATGAGGAAGCGTCTCGATACGCACAACGCATTATTTACCGCTATAGCGTGGCCTGCGTTTTTGCAGGAAGGCGCTCACGCCTTCGCGAAAATCCTCGGTGGTGACGGCGATATCTTGCAGTTCCCCTTCCAGCTTCAGCGCAGCCGCCAGGTCACAGTCCAGCCCCCCGTACATCAGTTCTTTAATCAGGCCATAGGCGCGTGTCGGCCCCTGCGCTAACTTTTGCGCCAGGGCCATCGTTGCCGTCTCGAACTCGTCCACCGGCACGCAGCGATTGACCAGCCCGATACGCTCCGCCTCCGGCCCGCTCACCTCTTCGGCCAGCATCGCCATCTCCAGCGCCTTGCCCAGCCCGATGAGGCGCGGCAAGAAATAGCCGCCCCCGCCATCGGGAACGAGTCCGATGCGCGCGAACGCCTCGATGAAGCGCGCGTCGTCGGCGGCAATACGCAGGTCACATGCCAGGGCAATGTTGCAGGAGATGCCGGCGGCCACACCGCGAATAGCGGCGATTACCGGTTTGGGCATCTCGTGGATGAGCCTGACGACACGATGATATCTATCCAGGTGGCTGCTAATGGGCTTCTCGCTCTCCGATTGAACGGCGGAAAGCTCGGAGAGGTCCTGCCCGGAGCCAAAGGCCCGGCCCGCTCCCGTGATGACGACGCAGCGAATCGCCTCATCCGCTGCCGCAGCCTCCAGGGCCTCCGTCAGTTCCTGTAGCATAAGATTGTTGAAGGCGTTCAACACCTCCGGGCGATTCATCGTGATGGTGACGATACTCTCCGTCTGCTGGATGAGCAGATGCTGGAAATCGGTGCGCATTGTATGTCCTGCCTTTCATAACAGAGTATCTCTGATAGCTCTGGCTCCATCGCTTGCTCGCGCCGCAGGCGCTCGCCGGATATAGTACTGTGTGAAAAAAATGCGCGGCACGCATTTTTTTCACACAGTACTATATCCCCTTGCGTGGCGAAGCAGCGCGCATGTCCGGTGAGAGCGAACCAGGACGCTAAACATCATACACCCTCTTAAGATAATTCAGGCGTATCGAGCATGAGCACTTCGAGCGCAACGCGGGCGTTGACGTTCTGCTCGATAGCCTCCCTTGCCTGCAAAATAGCTCGTATCATGCGCTCGGCCTGTGCCGAACCCAGCCTGGCCGCCTGCTTCTGCAAGAGATCGCGCATATCCACATTCACCGTCAAATCGAGGCAGTGATTGGCGGCCAGCGCCACATCACGCCACCACAATAGCCACAGATCCAGGACAGTATCCAGCTTTTCGGATTCTGAACTCAAGCGCTGAGCCATATCGAAGCGCTGCACCTTGCTTAAAGCTGGCAGTTGCGCCAGCATCTCCAACTGCGTTCGACGCTCGGCAAGCATGTCCTCGTCCTCGACTGCCTGCACAGCCCAGCCCATACGCCCGGCAGCCAGCGCCGCGATAAGTGCGGCTTCTTCCGGCCCAACCTCCCAGAGCTGCTCCAGCGCAGTCCTGATCTGTTCTGTAGAGAGCAGCTGCATGGGAACCTGCTGTACGCGTGAGATGATCGTTGGCAGCAGCAGGCCGGCATCATGCGTCGTGAGCAGCAGCACCACATCCGGCTCCGGCTCCTCCAGCGTCTTTAGCAGGCAATTGGCGGCCTGCGGGTTCATATCGTGCGCGTTCTCAATGATAAAGACGTTGCGCCGCCCTTCGAGCGTCTTGCGCGCCGAATCGCTCTGGAGCGCGCGAATCTGCTCGATGAGAATGGCCTGCTTATCGGCGGGCTTTGCGATGATATGCACATCGGGATGATTTCCGTGCAAAACCTTGCGACAGGCGATGCAGGAGTTGCAAGGCTCCAATGGCGCGGTCTGCGGATCGGGACCGCCGGTGCAGAGCAGCGTCTGCGCGAAGCGGCGCGCCAGCAGCGTTTTGCCGATATGCTGCGGGCCGGTGAAGAGGTAGGCGTGGCGTACCTGCTGCGCGGCCAGCGTGCGGCGCAGGATGTCTATAGCATGTTCGTGGCCGATTATATTCCAGCCCGCAGTGCGGGCGCTCTCTGCTATCATGCCCATATGATACGACTTGATTGAACTACAATCAAGTTCAAAAGACTTGAGTCAGGACTTTCTCATTCTAGAATTAGCTCTGTTTGACACCGGTTGTTAGCCCAGCTTATAGGTAACGAGACCTTTCGCCACAGCGGTTCCTGAGAGAGTGTGGACATCCACATCCAGGTAGACCAGGCTGCGGCCACGACGCAGCACGCGGGCGGTGGCGCGCAGATCTGTTTTCTCGGCGGGTGCGAGATAGGTAACGGTGAGGCTGACGGTCGCGCCGCGCATATTTCTGGGAGCCTCCGCATCCGACCAGGCCGCGACAGTCGCGGCGGTATCGATCAGCGAAGCGATGGCGCCGCCATGCACAATCGTTCCGATGGTGACAAGCGACTCGGCGAAGGGCAGCGTCAGCGTTGCCTCTCCCGGCTGCATAGCCGTAAGCTGCATCCCCAGGTGGATAACATAGGGCGAGCCGGGGAAAAACTGGCGTATAAAGTCTGCGCCTGAAATGGGCTGATCGGTGGGTGTACTCACAGGTGTATCTCCTTCTGTCGATTACCAAACAGTCTGGACAGTCATAGGTTGCTGCGCGCCGCCAAAACCTCACGCAAATTTTTCACTTTTCTTTTTACCACATTATTGCTCGCGCCTGCGGCGCTCGCTTTGGGAATGAATAGTGGTTGGGGCAACAGCCGCGAAGCGGCTGTTGCCCCAACCACTATTCATTCCTTGCGCGGCGGAGCCGCGCAAAGGTGCTGAGAAATGCGCAACCTGAGCGGACGTGGTATACTCAAAACTACAAAGAGTATAGTAATAGCGGGCTAGAGGTTCCCATTTTATGATTTCCCTGACACTCACCAACGCCATCATCTTATTTATCGCCGCAGTGCTTGGCGGCACGCTCAACTCTGTTGCCGGCGGTGGCAGCCTCATCGGCTTCCCCTCATTGATCTTCACCGGTGTGCCATCCATTCAGGCGAACGCGACCAATACGGTAGCGCTCTGGCCCGGTTCGGTTGCCAGCGGCGTTGCTTATCGCAAAGAGCTTGCCACGCTCAGGCGCGGGCTGACGTTTCTGCTCTCTGCGACAAGCCTGGTAGGCGGTGTGCTCGGCGCACTCTTATTGCTCCACACCCCACAATCACTCTTCAACCATCTGATACCCTTTCTTCTGCTGATCGCCACCGTGCTTTTCGCTTTCAGCGGGCAAATCACGGCGCGTCTGCGCATGCTTTCTATCGAAAAGATGCGCCTGACGTGGCCCGTGCTGATTATTATATCCTTCGTGCAACTGATTATCTCCACCTATGGCGGATATTTCGGCGGCGGCATGGGCCTGCTGATCCTGTCGGTCCTGGCGATGCTGGGTATGAAAGACATCCACGCCATGAACGGCCTCAAGACCGTGCTGACCGTCGCCGTCAATGGGGTGGCCGTGATTACCTTTATCATTGCCGGAGCGATTGTGTGGCCCCAGGCGATCCTGATGATAGTTGGCGCTATTGTGGGCGGCTACGGTGGCGCCTACTATGCGCGCAAGATGGATCAGAGATGGATACGCGTCTTCGTAATCGTCGTTGGAGTCTGTTTGACTATCTACTTTTTCGTTCGATATTACTGACCGGGCCAGTAACGATTGATTCGCGCTATGCGTGCATTGTTAAGAGTGTGCTGGATTCAGTCGCCATCACTGGCTTGCGCCTGCGGCGCTTGCCGTTGGAGTGTGTGCGGGACAAATGCGCTTCGCGCATTTGTCCCGCACACACTCCAATCCCGGGCGTGGCGGAGCCGCGCGAAGGCCCGGTACACGAGGAAGAGATGAAGAGCATCAAACACTCTTTAAACATAGGAGCTTGGCGCTATTCGCGGAGAGAAAGCCGAGAAATGGAGCAGCAGGAGAGTAGATCAACAACACTACAGGACGATACATTGCAGGCGCAAAAAGAGGCGCGTCGCGGCGGGAGGGGTCGGATGCCCGACGATGGTGAGGAGCATGCGGGAAAATGGGCCACGCTCGCTATCGTGGGCGTCGGCGTTTTCATGGCGACGCTCGACTCGTCCATCGTCAATATCAGCCTGCCCGCCATTGCGCGCTATTTCGGCGTCCCGCTCAACGGGCAGGTCGAATGGGTTATCATCGCCTATCTCGTTGCCACGGCGGCGATCCTGTTGACGGCGGGGCGCCTGGCCGACATGATCGGGCGCAAGGCCGTCTGGACTGCCGGCCTCATTATTTTCACCAGCGGCTCGGCGCTCTGCGGCGCCGCTCCTACGCTTGGCCTCCTGATCGCCTTCCGCGCCTTCCAGGGACTGGGTGGTGCACTGCTGATGTCGGTCTCGCCCGCGATGCTCACGCACGGCTTTCCAGAGCACGAACGCGGGCGCGCGCTGGGACTGAACGCCGTGATTGTGGCGCTCGGCGTGAGCGTCGGGCCGACGCTGGGCGGCCTGATTACGGGCTATCTCTCGTGGCGCTGGATCTTCTACGTCAACGTGCCCATCGGCATCTGCGGGCTGATCGCCACGCTGCGCGTCCTGACCGAGAAGCTGCGCCGCAACCCCGGGCGCTTCGATCCACTGGGCGCTCTTGTGCTGGCGATAGGGCTGGCCTCGCTCACCGCCGGGCTTTCGTTCGGGCAGGAGATAGGCTGGACCTCGCCGCTGCTCATCGCCAGCATTGTCGTAGGCGTCGGCCTGCTTGCTTTGCTGCCCTTTGTTGAGATGCGCGTCTCCAATCCTATTATCGTCCTCTCGCTATTGCACAATCGCGTCTTCGTCTCGGCCATCGTCAGTTCCATCCTGAGTTTTCTGGCGCTCTTTGCCGTGAGCTTCATGCTGCCGTTCTACCTCGAACAACTGCGTAACTTCCCTACCGAAATGGCCGGCGTACTCTTAACCCCGCTTCCGCTGACTATCGCT
Source organism: Ktedonobacteraceae bacterium (assembly GCA_035294325.1). Lineage (GTDB taxonomy): Bacteria > Chloroflexota > Ktedonobacteria > Ktedonobacterales > Ktedonobacteraceae > DATGLE01. The sequence goes on from DATGLE010000114.1 coordinate 5,924, forward strand.
GTGATCGCGCCGATCAGCGGCTCGCTCGCTGACCGCTTCGGCACGCGCTGGCTGGCGGCTGGCGGGCTGGCTATCGCCTGCCTGGGCCTGGTCTTCATCAGCCAGTTGAATGCCCACAGCTCGCTCTGGGATATCATCTGGCGCCTGATGTTCACCGGTGCGGGGCAGGCCATCTTCCAATCGCCCAACAACAGCGCTCTCATGGGGGCAGCTCCCCGCCAGCATCAAGGCAGCGCCGCCGGCTTCCTGGCAACCGCGCGTGTAACCGGCCAGAGCCTCAGCGTGGCGCTGGCCGGAGCTATCTTCGCGGGGCTGGGCGGCGCGACAGCCGGACTCGTGCTGCAATTGAATCGCGCCGGCCCACATCTCAGCGCCGTGCAGCATACCTTCTCCTACAGCTTCCAGGTAACGTTTCTGGTCTGCGCCGTCATCGCCTTTATCGGCGTCTTCACCTCGCTGGTGAGGGGCAAAGAGGAGAGAGCAAAATGAACAGGACGGACCGCCTGCTGGCTATCGTTCTGGAGCTACAGGGCAAACGCAGGCAGCGCGCCGAAGATCTGGCCCGTACCTTTGAGACGAGCAAGCGCACCATCTACCGGGATATCCAGGCTCTATGCGAAGCGGGTGTGCCCTTGATTTCTACCCCCGGCCAGGGCTATGCCTTGATGGAGGGCTATTTCTTGCCGCCCCTGAGCTTCACCCCTGAGGAGGCCACAATGCTGCTCCTGGGCAGCGATTTCATGGCCCAGAACTTCGATGCTCAGTACCGCGCTGCTGCGCAATCGGCTAGCCGTAAGATCGAGGGCGTGCTGCCTGAAAAATCGCGCGACGAGGTGCACTACCTTCAGGAGAGTATACGTTTTGTCGCCAGGGGTTCGCCCACCAATCACGAAGAACAGAAGAAGCTGGAGCGGTTGCGCCGCGCCATTATCGAGCGTACCACGGTGCGTTTTCGCTACCATACGCGACATCGCAGCGATGGAGTGGACGAAGAAACGACGCGAGAAGCCGATCCCTATGGCCTGGTCTTCATCAATACCTGGAACCTCACGGCCTACTGCCATCTGCGCAAGGATATGCGCGTCTTTCGCCTTGATCGCATGGAGGACCTGGTACTGCTGCCGAAGACCTTCCAGCGCCCCACCGGCTTTCGCATGCAGCCTCCATCGCGCGAGCAGGCTGGCAGTATCATCATCCGTGTGCTCTTCGATCATGAGATCAAGCGCTGGGCACGCGAAGCCCGCTCTTATTACACCGTTGCCGAAGAAGAGACGAGCGACGGCTTACTGGTAACGCTCAAAGTGCGGCGTGAAAGCGAAGTGATGCAGTGGCTCCTGGGCTGGGGACAGCACGCCCGCGTACTGGAACCGGAGTCGCTGCGCCTGCGCTTGATGGAGGAAGCGCGTGGGATGCTGCGCCTGTATGAAGACCATGCGTAGCCGCGCGATTAGGAGAGACAAAGCATCACAGGAAATGAGGTCATGAAACCATGATAATACCGGCACAGGCTGTATATTATGTCGTGTTTTTCGAGACCCGCTATGACTCCCTCGAAGATGCCTTATCGAAGGCTCCCGATGTCATTGCTGCTCACATGGCGCGCTCGAAAGAGCTGCATGCTCAGGGCAAGCTGCTCATGGCCGGCGCCTTTCTCAACAACAACTCCGGTGAGCCGCTTGGCACAATGGGTATCTGTCCCACGCGCGAAGCAGCCGAAGAGTTTGCCAACGGCGATCCATTCGTTCTGAATGGTATGGTCAGCAAGTGGTACATCCGCGAATGGGCCAATTTGTTCGATTAGCCAGTTATGATTTTTACTAACCAACATCAGAATCGAATTTGATCGTTAATTGCAGTAGTATCTTTACAGCAGCAGCATCGCATCGCCAAAGCTGAAAAAGCGGTAGCGCTCGCGGATCGCTTCCTGGTAGGCCCTCTCCATCAGTTGCTTACCCATAAAGGCGCTGACGAGCAGCAGCAGCGTCGAGCGCGGCAGGTGGAAGTTGGTAATCATGGCGTCGATGACGTGGAAGCGATAGCCCGGTTTGATGAAGAGGTCTGTGCGCCCGCGATACGGCTCGATGTGCCCACCATAGATACCGGCCACAGCCTCCAGGGTGCGCACCGTCGTTGTGCCGACGGCGACGATGCGCCCACCGGCCCGGCGCGTCTCATTTATCAATTCCGCCGTCGGCGCATCTACCTCGATCTCTTCGCTGTGCATCTTATGCTCGTTTACATCCTCGCACTCGACTGGACGAAACGTATCCAGGCCCACATGCAGCGTGACGAAGCCGATGCGCACTCCCTGGCGGCGCAACTGATCGAGCAACTGCGGCGTGAAGTGCAGGCCAGCGGTGGGAGCCGCAGCCGAGCCGCTGATGCGCGCGTAGACCGTCTGGTAGCGCTCGGGATCGCGCAATTTTTCATGAATATAGGGCGGCAGCGGCATCTGTCCCAGTTCCTCAATGAGCTGGCGCACGCCCAGAGCGCGATAGGGATCGTTACTTGCGGCGGGACCAGGCTGCTCGATCATGAAGAAGCGCAGAATGCGCCCGCCGGCCCCGCTACGTCCCATGATCTCGGCCATCAGGCGCGGATTGCCGTCGCTGTCGCGCAGCACAATCCAGGCCCCTTCACGCAGGCGGCGGCCAGGCCGCACCAGAGCCTCCCAGTGATCGCTTCCCAGGTCGGGCCGCTCGGCCAGCAGCAGAATCTCGGCGGCGCCGCCCGTTCCGGCGCGCTCACCGAGCAGCCGCGCGGGTATGACGCGGCTCTGGTTGGCTACCAGCAGATCGCCGGGGCGCAGGTAATCGCCGATATCGCGAAAGTGGCGATGCTCCCAGCGCCCGGAGGCGCGATCAACGACGAGCAGGCGCGAAGCATCGCGCGGCTCGATAGGGGTCTGCGCAATCAATTCTTGCGGTAAATCGTAGTCGAAATCACTGATCTTCAAGCTAGCGTTGTCCACAAATTCGGCCCACTTTCTCCACCTGGCGGTACTATGCCCAGATGCTCATACGCGGCGCGCATAGCGACGCGGCCTCGCGGTGTGCGTGCAATGAAGCCCAGTTGCAGCAGGTACGGCTCGTATACATCCTCGATGGTATCCGCGTCCTCGCTGGTGCTCGCGGCCAGCGTATCCAGTCCGACGGGACCGCCGTTGAACTTCTGGATGATCGTCAGCAGCATATTGCGATCAGTCTGGTCGAGGCCGATCTCATCGATCTCCATCGCATCCAGAGCCGCCTTCGCTACTTCCGCCGTGATGACGCCATCGGCTTTGACCTGCGCATAATCGCGCACGCGCTTGAGCAGGCGGTTGACGATACGCGGTGTGCCGCGCGCCCGGCTGGCGATCTCTTCGACGCCATCAGGCTCTACCGGTACCTTCAGGATACGCGCCGAGCGCAGCAGGATTTTTTTAAGCGCATCGCTATCATAATATTCCATACGATAGATAGCGCCAAAACGGTCACGCAGGGGGGCCGTAAGTGCACCCACGCGTGTAGTCGCGCCCACTACTGTGAAGGGAGGGAGCGTGAGACGCAAGGACCTGGCGCTGGGGCCTTTTCCGATCATCACGTCGAGCGCGAAATCCTCCATCGCCGAATAGAGCCGCTCCTCTACGGCGCGGGCCAGGCGGTGAATCTCGTCGATAAAAAGAACCTCGCCGGGCTGGAGCGATGTCAGGATCGAGGCAAGGTCGCCTGCGTGCTCAATCGCCGGCCCGGAGGTGGTTTTCAGGCTGACGCCCATTTCCGCTGCGATGATGTTGCAAAGAGTGGTCTTGCCCAGCCCCGGCGGCCCGTAGAGCAGGACGTGATCTACCGACTCGTTGCGGCGCCGCGCGGCTTCCAGCAATATACTCAGGTTGGCCTTGATTTTTTCCTGCCCGATATATTCGTCGAGGCGACGAGGACGGAGGCTTCCCTCGATGATCTGTTCCTCTTCGCTCATCTGTGGCGAGACGAGGCGATCCCTCATGATACACTCCCGCTTGAAACTGGTGTTCTACAACTCTGTTGTTTCATTATATCAGAGTTGACCACAGGAATCCAGACTCTTTTACC
>DATGLE010000115.1:0-3426 GCA_035294325.1 Ktedonobacteraceae bacterium
GGAAAAAGTAGGCGCTCTCCGAGACCTGGACGCGCATATCTAAACTCTGTACCGAGCAGGGGCCAGAGAGAAATTGTTGTCTGAGTGCGACCAGCATATTAATTGTGATGTCATTATGAGCTTTCGTGCCGCCGGACATCAGGCGCACGCGACCATCCTGGTATTCGTATTTCGCATCGGGGAAGGTGTAGTCAAGCGCGAAGTATTCGCGGACGCTCATGCGCTCACCGGTGCGGGGCTGCGTTCGTTGTGGATCGATTGCCATAGGTATCCTCCCTCAGCCATGTCACGTAAATCAACAACTACAGATACTATAACACGGTTCTGGCATTTTGGGGACTCTTTTTGGCGCTATATCAGTACTTTCCAGTTCTGAGGCCGCGAGCGGCACGCTTGCGATGTGTGCCAGCAGGAAATGGAAAGCCTTGCTCGCTCTATTTCGGCACATAGACGACGTAGCCATCAAAGACGTAGCGCCGGTACGCGGACGGATCGCGCGCTACCTTCTTTTCGACGGCGGGCGTAAGTACGGCGTCCTGCTCGGGCAGAAGGTGCGTGTCCAGTGGCATCACATAGGCGGCGTGCTTATCGGCATGGACGAGGGGATAGTAGTCGGGAACGCGATTGTGTACCCAATCATAGCCCAGGCCGGCATTTGGGATGCCACAGATGATGCGCTCGTGGCTGGTAAAGGCAATGTCATCGCAGGTCCAGTAGTTGGTATAGATATGTCGCTCGCCCAGGCTCAGAAGATGGTTGATGAGATCGACGCGCTGCCGGTATGCGTTCTGTGCGGCTGGCAGCTCGGTGAAGGCGATAATAGTCCCGGTGAACAAGATGCTCCACGCGATGACCAGCACGGCGCGGGAGGCGTAGCGCTTCGCACGCTCCCGCCAGTCCTCCGGAGCCGAGAGCCGGCTGGCGGCGCTCCACAGCGGCGCAAGGAGGGCGGGAGTCACGATGACCAGTCCGATCAGGTAGCGGGCGTGAAAACCGGGCCAGTTTACCGGTCCCGAACTGAAAACGAAAACCGCGATATTCAGTATGCCGCCGCACAACAGCAGCAGCCGCGCGACGTGGCGCACACGCTGCCGCTGCTGTTCATCGGAGGCGGCGTCATAATGGCGCGAGCGCAGGGCGCGCAGTCCGCCGAGGGCAAAGAGCAGCGCGATGCCCATGAGCAGGATGTAGCCGCCGCCCCAGGCTGCATGGATCAGTGTGCATTGAGCGGTTTGCGGTACGTTATCGCTCAGGAAAGGCAGTTCGTATACAGGGCAGAAAGGTTCGCCCGTCGCGGTTGGAATGCTTACCAGCGTAGTTGATTTGATATTGTGCAGGATGCCGCGCAGCGAGGTTGGCGCCGTGGCGCTGGAGCCGTGCACCAGGCTGAGCAGGATCGCGCCCGAATTAATATGGTGCGAGAGGTCATATTTAATCAGCGGCGTCAGGCCAATGAAGACACAGATGAGCATGATGATCCAGGCCCAGGCCAGCACTTCGCGCCAGCAAAAGATCAGCAGCAGCAGGCCGGCCACGGCGAAGTATGGCAGCACCACCATATCGCTCCACATGCCCAGCCCCACGACCAGTCCCCAGCAGCCATACGCGGCCACGCGCCACATCGCCTGGAAAGGCAGTACGCGCTTGTAGGTGCAGGCCAGCCAGGCCGCAAGCAGAAAGGCCAGCGTCCCGAATAACAGCGTTTCCGAGGAGCCGCCGGTAGCGATGGTCTGGCGCGTCAGGTATGGGATTGAGCCGATGCTGAGCATAATGAGCGTCACGATAGCCAGCTTGCGCGAGAAGAGAAAGCTGGTCAGCACGTAGAGGGCGATGAAGAAAAGCGTAACCAGTAGAATGACGCTCAGCCGCAGCGCGAAGAGTGAGGGACCGCCGAAAAGGCGAAAGAAGAACGCCCCCAGATATGCCTCTAACGATCCCATATAGTTCTGACCATAGAAGAAATAAGGGTGATCGCCCTGATAGGCGATATGCATAGCCATGAGGCCCATCGTCCCCTCATCGCTATTGGTCGGGGGCCAGCCGAGCGCGACGAGCAGCAGGCGCAGCGCTACAATGAAGGCGAGCGCTGCCGCGCCATAGAGGTCGTAGGTGTGTATATTAAGTCGCCGCAGCGGGACTCCGCGCGCGCTGGCCCTTTGCTCTTTTGTAAGGGGCGTTGCAGCCTCTCTCTCTGTTACTTCCATGTTCTATTTCATACCCTTTTTATAAGCCTGTAGCTGATTGCGGACACCTCGCTTTCTCGCGCCTGCGGCGCTCGCGGATTGTATATTGTGGTGTGGAAAATGCGCAAAGCGCATTTTCCACACCACAATATACAATCTTTGTGCGGCGAAGCCGCGCGAGTTCCCGGTGAAGGCGAGGACACCAGGTATCAGATGCTCTCTGCACTTCGCTTTAATATTACGAAACTAATATTAAGTAACGATGATAAGTAGTCCAGGGCGACACTATCTTACCGGATGTCGGGCAGAAGATCAAGAGCGATTTTGCTAACGAACGTTTGTTAGCATTTCTTCTGAAGAAGGCAAATTAAATGGTTGGAATATTTTCTGAAGAGTGGCGAGTAATATCTTATGTCATCTTCCTGGTAGTTTGGATATTTACAGACACATATCATAGGAATTAGATTTTAGATATGGCAGGAGATGTAGAAGAGACGGAATATCTCACAATTCCGGGGTATGTACCCGTAAAGATAGCTGCGAAAATGCTGAACCTGTCCCCGGACCGGATCACTCAGCATGTGCGCAGTGGTCGTTTCAACGCGAAAAAGGTTGGGGGGCGCTATCTCATACCGAAGCAAGAGGTTGAGGATTTTAAGCGCAACCCGCCGGGTCGTGTGCGTATGCGTGCGCCCAAATGGCGCCAGTACGATAGTCGGGTCAGACTTCTCAATATCGACATTCGTGTAAATGTACGAGCGGGGATGCAGGAGCGGTTAGAGCAGAAGTTACAGGAAATCTTTGCTGAACAGACCCATAAATTCGCAGGTACGATGGAGCGTTATGTTTTCAGAAATCTCACGGATCCTGACAGGGTAACGATCACGCTCCTATGGAAGAGCAACGAGATGCCCGACGAAGCCATACGGGACCGTGATATGGCGGCATTCCGGGCCGAGCTGGCCGATGTTCTGGATTGGGACACGGCGGAGATCGCCCACAACGAAGGTCTACTGTACACATAAGCAATGCGAGGTGGCTATGAGTGGAAGTCAGGAGGTCCTTGATGTTAGCGCGCCCCCCGGCTATGGAAGTTTTCTGTGTGTATGCCCAGTCGGACATACGCATGCAAAAGCAGTTGGAGAGGCACCTGGCGGCTTTGCGGAGTGCCGACTATATTAGCGGCTATTCTGCCTGCAAAATCGATGGTGAGAGTAAGGTGGCGGAGGCGCTGGATGAGCGT
>DATGLE010000116.1:0-17134 GCA_035294325.1 Ktedonobacteraceae bacterium
ACCACCGGTAGAACCTCGCTGGCAACCTGGCCCATCGTCGATGCCGGTGCAAATCGCTCAAGATTCGCCCGCAAGGTTGCTATCGAGGTTGGCTGCATCGTTGCCATAACTTCGGTGTTGAAGGTGTCAGGGACGTTGAACACATAGACGCTGGGAAAAACCTGGCTCATGGTGTTAACGAATGCCTGCACGAGCCTGTAATCGTGCGTGGTATGGCCGGTATTCAGCGCCACCACTCCTGTTGACGAAAGGTGATCGCGAATCTGGGTGAAGAATTCGCGGGTGGTGAGCTGGAACGGGATGTATGGCTGCTCGAACGCATCGATAGCGACAAGATCGTACTTTTCATGCGTCGTTGCTATAAATGTACGGCCATCCTGGATAGAGACGTGCAGGTTCGGCTCGTTCATGTTGAAGTACTTGCGGCCCACCGCAACGATAGAAGGGTCGATCTCTACGCCGTCGATGGGTACGGGGCCGTAAACCTGGGTGAACTGGTGCGCGATGGTGCCCCCGGCAAGCCCGATGATGGCGACGCGATGTAATTGCTGCGGTGTGAAGCCCTTATTGAAGTAGGGCGCGGCGAGAAAATAATCCCAGTACCAGCCGGTAAGAATCCTGTGCGGATCGGGATAGTAAATGGAATGGATCGCCTGTCCCTCGTTGAGAATGAGCTGCCGTGTGCCATCGGGCATCTGTGTCACCTGGATATAGTTGTAGAGCGATTCCTGATCGTAAATGAGGTAAGGTATATCTTTGAGCGGTCCCAGTGGCAGCAATAGCGCGATTAGCGAGAGCGCGATGGCCGGGCGCCAGAGCGGGCGCAGTCCCCAGAGCGAGGCGGCAAAGAGCAGCGCGCCGAAGATGAGTAGTGTGCGCCGCACGCCGAAACTCGGAATGAGCCAGAGTACCGGCAAAAAGGCCCCCAGGATGCTGCCAAACGTCGAGATGGCATAGAGCGATCCGCTCACGCGCCCGCTCTGCGTTGTATCTTTCGTGACCAGGCGAATGGCGAAGGGCGAGACGAAGCCCAGCAACGTTACGGGAATAGCGAAGAGCAGCACGCTGCCCAGCAGAGAGGTGAGGAAGATACCCACAGAAATTTCCGACATCGCTGTCACGGACCAGGAGAGGACGCCCTGGCTGACAAAAGGTAGAATCGTGATGGAGAGCGCCGCGATGGCAGTGATGATGCAGAGCGCCTGCGCGGAGGGATAGCGGTCCGCCACACGCCCGCCCAGAAAGTAGCCAGCGGTCAGATAGAGCAGGATCAGGCCGATGAGCACGCCCCAGATATAAAGCGAGGTGCCAAAGTACGCGCCCAGCAGGCGCGAGGCGCACATCTCAAGCGCGAGACTGGTCATGCCGCCGATGAAAACCTGTAAAATGAGAAGAGAGCGCTTCACAGATGCCCCGTTCTATGATGTGGGTGCCGGCAAGAACTGGTAGCGGCCAAGCATGGCAGCGAAAAACTGTGTGTTGATCGCGTCGAACTGAGCATTGGCGGCCTGCAATTCAATAATGTAAGCCTTTCCCTGATGGACTGTAGCATATACGGTAACGCGCTCCTGTTGTTGTGTATCGCCCTGATAGTAAGCGACGGCAGTCACCCACGTCTCGCCGCCGATGGTGGCCGTCGAGGTCGATGCCGGGGGCACATAGCCTGGCTTCGACGCGAAGTTCGTCTGGAGATCACTCGCCAGGAGATCGCCTGCGGCGCTGCTTGTCGGGCCTGGTGCCTTGAAGGCGGCATACTGATCGGGCTGAGCCGGGTTGGTGAAGAGCACGCCGGCTGTGTCGGTTGTGGCGCCTGGCAGCCAGGTGCCCGGATATTCGGTAGAGAAACCGTAGTTAGCGCACGTTGGACCGCACCACAGGAAGCCGGGATCAGGCGCGGGCGTGGGAGCCAGCGTCGGCGTTGGACTCGGTATGGCCGTTGGCGTGAGCGTTGGCGCCGCCGTCGGTGAGAGCGCCGGCTTCGTTGCCACTGCCGGTGATGTCGCCGTGGCATTTGTCCGGGGCATGTTATTCTGCTGATCCCTCGTCACATAAAGAGTGACGATGCCAAACACGCTAATGAGCATGATAACAAGGCAAATGCAGGCAATGAGTACGATAGCGCCGCCTTCCTGTTTACGCGGCGGCATTACAAAGCGCCCGGGCTGGCCGTAGTTGTAGTTCTGGCCGCTGTACGGCGTTGACGGAGGGGAGGCGTAGTTTGTCATCTGGGAAGGTTGCGCCACTGGTCCATATGGCTGCGCTCCGGGGAAGAAGCCGGGCATGGAGGGCCTGGATGGGAGAGGCTGCCGGTAGCCTGGAACGTAGCTCTGGCCCATAGCGGCCGGGGGCATATTGATAGCCTCGGTGGCATCCTGGTAGAAGCCCGTCTGCTGCCGGGGCATGGAAGTGCTCAGGGGCTGCGAGTTGACTCGCGGTGCGAAGGGCGAGGGTGGCACGCGCATGCTCTGTGTGCTTGTTGGACGCCGTACCCCCGGGGTAGATATTTCAGGGTGCTCTGGCGTGGAAAGGACGTTGGTTGTACGATGGGCGCCGGATAGGCCGATACGTGGCATAGGACCGCTTACCATCTCTGTAGGCGAAGGCGGCGGCGTCGTTGGAGTTCCACACTGGCCGCAGAATGCCTCCATCGGGCCTATCTCGCTGCCACACCTTTGACATCTCATCGGCTGATCCTCGCTCCTGCTGGTATCACTGCTCTAAGATTTTTCGCCTCGGTTAACATCAGCTTCATTATAGCTTATCCAGGCGGGATAATCTACTACTCTGCCCAATAGTCCTCTGTCTTCCCTCGCCAGGCGCGAAGCGCGGCTGTGCCGCGCAAGGAATCGAATATGATGTGTGGCTCAGGCGCGGCGCCTGAGCCACACATCATATTCCCAAAGGCGAGCGCGCAGGCGCGAGCAAGCGGAGCGATGTGACCTTTCTATTTATCCGAGCAAGCGGTGAGACCATTGATAGAGCGGATCGCGCGTCTCTTGCATCCAGCGCAATAGCCTCGTTTCCAGCTCTTTATATATGGATATATAGCGTGTATCACCGACCAGATTCGTGATTTCAGCCGGATCGGCGGTCAGGTCGTATAGCTCGTCGACGGCGTGTGGATTATAGACGAGCTTGTAGTCTCTCGTGCGTAACATGCGCTGCGAGAAGAGGCCCCATTCCTCTCCATGATACTCGGCGTAGATCGCGTCAAGCAGTTCAGTCGCGCTCCCATTCAGCAGCGGCACGAAGCTCCTGGCGTGGATGCCCGCTGGAATAGGGATGCCGGCCATTTCGAGCATTGTTGCCATCAGATCCATATGGCGCACAAACGCATGGCACTCGCTGCCGGCGCTGACCATGCGCGGATAGCGCACGATGAAAGGGATATGATAGACATCATCGTACATCATCGGCCCTTTGTTGAACTGGCCTCCGTGCGTACCGGTCATGTCGCCATGATCGGCGAAGTGGACGATGACGGTATCATCGGCCAGGCCGAGCGCTTTTGTGGCAGCGATGACCCGGCCGATCTCCTGATCGATGAAGGTCATGAACTCATAATATCTGGCGATGACACGCTGCCATTGCTCCCATGACCAGCCGGCGACGCCATGCTGCGCGAGCATACGACGTTGCAGCGCCGGCTTATTCGACAGATCCTCATCGAAGCTCTGCCAGCGTGGAATCGAGGCGGGATCATACATACCCGCGAACGGCGCCGGGGGCATGTAGGCATGGTGCGGGCCGGGGAAATCCAGGCGCAGGAAAAAGGGCTGCTCCTGCCCGGCGTAGCTCTCCAGCAGATGAATCGTGGCATCAGCGAGCAGGTGCGATTCGGTGCGCTCGATGGGAAGCGGATCGATGCCGGCGATAATCATATCCTCTCCTGGAAAATGTACACTGATCGGATCGAGCACGCGTGGATGCCCCTCGGCGGTCACGACGTTGTACACTTCGCTTACCACGTCCATGAATCCGCGCGATGCTGGCCCCAGTTCACGTCCAACATGCCACTTGCCCACGTAACCCATGCGATAGCCGGCATCGGCCATGAGCTGGCTAAAAGTAGGCAGTGCGGCGGGCAGTTCGCGAAGAATAGCGTCATCGCCATGACAATTATTGAGCATGCCGTGAGCGTGTGGGTAGAGACCTGTCAGCAGCGAGGCGCGCGCGGAGGTGCAGATCCCGATGGGGGTATAGACGCTGGTAAAGCGCATCCCCTCGCGCGCCAGCGTGTCGATGCAGGGCGTCTTGCACACCGTGCTGCCATTAATGCCAACCATATCGTAACGTTCCTGATCGCAGACGATAAGCAGAAAATTTGGTCGTTTTGCTTGCTCTGTCATAAAATATATCCTTTTTTAGAAAGTATCTGACGCGCTTACTTGCTCGCGCCTGCGGCGTTTGCCTGAGAGATAGTATGTTATGGGAGATGCGCGAATAGCATCTCTCACAACATACTATCTCTCCCTTGCGAGGGGGAGCCGCGCGAGTGCCCGTCGAGAGGGGATGAGGGGTGCATCACACGCCCTCGAAAAAAAATGTATGGAGCGTAATCGCTCCCGTCTATAGCATTGTAAGGCTGAGCTTCAAGTCGGAGTGGGAGAGATGGGGCAGAATGTAACTCGTGGGTGGATGGCTGCGTAGAGAGAATAGAATAACAGCAGAAAATAATGAAAGGCGGCAGCAATGATCGAGAACGAAGATACGCCGACAATGCACCGTCCCATAGAGGACCAGGCCCGGCAGGTAGAGCCTGATGGCGCGGGTCAGGCCGATCAGCAGGTATCGCCCGCCGCGCCAGCGGCAAGCGACGACGCGACCACAATTGAAGTAATGGTGCCCGCCGATCATACAGGAACTGGCGCCGCAGCCGCACCTTCGTTACCCTACCTGAGCGTCGATGATCTGCTCGCTTTGCGGATCGCCAGCGATCCCCAGCTCTCCCCGGATGGCACGCTCGTCGCGTTTACCGTGCAGCGCTGTCATGCCGAAAGCAATACCACCAGCAGCGCGATCTGGCTGGTGCGCACTGTGGGAGGAAAGAATGAGACTGCCTGGCAGGTGACAGATGGCAGGCATCACGATACTACGCCGCGCTGGTCGCCGGACGGTCACACGCTGGCGTTTTTGAGTGATCGTGATGGCCCTCCCCAGATCTATCTCCTGCCGATGGCCGGTGGAGAAGCGCGCCCCCTGAGCAAGCTTGCTCAGGGTGTTACGGAATATCACTGGCGGCCCGATGGCCGCGCGCTGCTCGCACATAGCCCCTGGAAGCCGGCGGACGATCAGCATGAAGCGGAGAGCGCAGAGACGGCGCTCATCTATACGCGACTGGGCGCGCAGTGGGACGGCGAGGGCTACCGGCAGGGCCGTCACCAGCAACTCTGGCTCATCACCCTGGATGACCGGGATAGTCGGGCGCAGCGCCTTACCTCGGAACCGGTTGATCTCGTGCAATCGTGCTGGTCGCCCGATGGAACAGAGATCGTCTTCTGCGCCAATCGCCGCCCCGATCCTGACCTGAGCGTAAGCATGGCCCTGTGGGTGCTTACCGTGGCAACGGGCCAGTTGCGCCGCCTGACGCCGAACGAAGGGCTGGCGCAGGTGCCATCGTGGTCGCCCGATGGTCAGACCATTGCCTATCTCTATACCCCCGATCAGACCGAGGCTGGCAACTATGCGCCCTGGATTGTCTCGGCACATCAGGGCGAAGAAACGGCGCGCCCGGCGGTGCAGGGCGCCGAGGAGATTACGTGCCAGACATGGATTATCGATGAACTGCGCAGCGAGTGGCTCGCGCCTCCACAGTGGTATCCCGACAGCAAGGCGCTGCTCGTCACGGCGCAGCAGCGCGGTCAGGTACACCTGTGCCGCCTCGATATCGAGCAGGATCAGCGCGTGCAGTTGACACAGGGCAACGGGCGCTACCTCAGCCCACAGATCAGTCGCGACGGCCAGACAATCACCATGGTGCGCGCCGACTGGTTCACGCCGGGCGATATCTGGTGCATGGATAGCGCCGGCAAGAGGCTGCAAAAGCTCACCAGGATCAATGATGCCTTCCTGCACAGCCACCAGCTTATCCGCCCGAAGCGCATAACCTGGAAGAGCAGCGATGGTCTGGAGATTGAAGGATGGCTCTATCTGCCTCCGCTGCCGCCGGGCGTGAAGGTGCCGTTGATCCTGATGCCGCACGGCGGCCCCTCGCTGGCGTGGGGCGATGCCTACGTTCACGAATTCCAGGTCCTGGCGGGGCGTGGCTACGCTGTGCTGGCGCCGAATCCGCGCGGCAGCGCCGGCTACGGCGAGGGGTTCAGCCGCCGAGTGCTCAACGACTGGGGCGGCGCCGATTTCCAGGATCTCATGACCGGGATCGATCATGTCATCGCGAGCGAGCCGGTAGACGGCGAACGGCTGGGCATCGCTGGCATAAGCTATGGCGGCTACATGACCAGCTGGGCCATTACGCAGACGGGCCGCTTCAAGGCGGCGGTGAGCCGCAACGGCGTCAGTTCTCTGCCCAGCGCGGCCCTGCTCTCGGATCAGACCGTCTGGTTCAATCTCTGCCTGCCCGATGAAGCGCTGCAACGCAATCGTTCGCCATTAACGTTCGCGGATCGCATCACTACTCCCTTGCTCCTGCTGCATGCGGAGAACGACCTGCGCTGCCCCTTTAGCGAGTCTCTGCAATTGTTCGTCGCGCTGCGCAAACGCAAGCATCTCGTCGAACTGGTGCGCTATCCCCATGTCAGTCACCTGATGGATTGGCCCGAAGTCGGAACGCCGCGACAGCGCGTAGATCGCCTGCGCCGCACGCTGGAGTGGTTCACACGCTTCCTCTAAAGGTATCTGACCTCCGGTATCCTCACGTGCTCGCGCCTGTGGCGCTCGCATTATACAGGAATATGACGGAAGCCTCAAGACAGGCACAAAGCGCCTGCCTTGAGGCTTCCGTCATATTCCTATCTTTTGCGCGCCGCCGCCGCGCGAACGCCCATCAGGGAGACTTTTAACTCACATGGCTCAGGATATAAAAAGCTGTACAATAGAGAAGAGCGCGGCGGCGGCGAGCAGCAGATAATAGCTGCCCACTGCGATGCGCGAGGAGCGCAGCGTCCCCGGGGTCATATGCTGCGCCCTGAAACTGTAGAGCGACATGCGCGCCGTCATCATCATAATGCCAAGCAGCAGAATGAAATTCAAGATCTTGATAGCCAGGGTGCCATTGAACATGGCGTAAGTGATGGCGATAGCGCCAAAGGCCAGTAGTGCGCCGAGAATAGCGGCGGCGGCGATACCCATAAACAGACCCTCATCGTAGGAAAGGGAGAGCAATCTGGGCGTGACCTTCACAATGATAACCAGGCCGATAATATATGCAATAATGCTCAATAGGAGCAATAAAACCGGCTGCATAGACTGTTACCTCAATCTCATCTAGGAGCATCACCTGCCCACATTGAAGTACGGCCACGTGCTAAAAAAGTTACTCATATGGTAATACGTGGTGGGCGACGGCAGCCCCAATGCGAGAAAACCAGGGTGGCCCGGAGAGTGACACAGGTCATAAAGCCATAGTGATCGTCCCTATAGCCAGGGGAGCAAAAGCCGAGTATAATAGCTCAAGCTTGACTCCTTGAAGCCAGGAACACTGGAGATTGTTATTCAATAGCCCCACCCGAGACGGAGGTAATGAGCTATGGCACAGGCACCCGGGCGTCCCTGCCCGACATGCGGCACTCTTGTCCCCGGCGATCAACGTTTTTGCTCAAACTGCGGCACGGATCTGTATTCCCGGCCGCAGCCCGGTCCATATGGCAGGCAGCCATCGCCGCCGCCTCCACCACCATATGCGCAGCCCTATCCCCCGCTCCAACCGTATCAGTATCAACAGCCCCCTCAGCAGCAAAATTTTCTCGCCGAACTGCTGGGAGCGTTAGGGCTGCTTTTCCTGCTGCGCCGCTACAGGCCGGGCTATACGCCGCGCCGCCAGAGCAGCGGCTGCTGCGGCTGTATTGTAACCCTGGCCGTTCTTCTGATAATATTCGGTATACCCGGCTATATTCTTTTCAAATCATCCTCACCACGCGTGACATCCCAGTTCCAGCATAGCACGGGCAGCAACGGCGGTGCGGCCACACAGCAACCCATCACGACGGTTACGCTCAACGAGAGCGTACCATATGCAGGTATTACCATGACCGTCGTCAGCGTACAACAGGGTTCCGCCTTTCCCGATGATACTTCAATTAACACCCCGGGCGCTGTGCGCTTGAATCTGAAGGAGGCTGTAGGCGATAAAGTCGGCATTTTCGCCTATAGTGACGTTGCGCGCCTGATTCTGCCTGATAAGAGCGTGATTTCCCCCTCCAATGCACAGTTTGGAGTCAGTCCATCCGCCAACACCACGCGCAATAACTGGTTAGATTTTGCCGTAGCTACCAACGTCAAAACCGATCAATTGCTATTGCAACTGGGCACGAGTGAGGAGGCGCAGATCATCATTCCCTTGAAACCCGGCGCCGATCTACGCCCGTTTCAGGCGGTGACGGTACCCCTGAACGCTGCGACGCAGTATGCCGGGCTGACGTGGACGATTACCTCGGCGACGCGAGCGTGGAGCTACGCCGGACGGCAGGCTCCCCGGGGAATGCGCTATATCGTCCTCACGATGAAGGTAGATAATCCCACGACGCGCGACTTTATCGCCTACTATGGCGACTACCAGCGACTCAAGGCCGGTGATGTCACGCAGCCGCCCGAGTCGTCATCGCAATTCCCCACCAGCTTTGCCCCTGGTTCTTCTGGCACAACCGGAACGATAGCTTTCCTGGCACCGCAGGGCACAACTGCCTACACCCTGGTGTTTCAAGCCCAGCCAAACAATGTGCCGCCGGTCAATCAGGCAACGCTTGCTTTCCAAATTCCATAGCGCCGGATAGCAGGGAGCAGTGACTCTATGCTGGGCCACAATGGCAATAAAGCATTATTGAGGTCAAGGAAGTGATGGCGGAACTGGTCTGGAAGGACAAAGCTCGCCCGCGCACTGGCCGCTGCTCAAACGAGGAATGCGAGCAGGGGAGCGGGGGCACAATGGGACGCTGGCGCCTCGTGACGGAGGAGTGCTATCCCCCGGAAGGAACGGATGGGGGCGCGGCGGGTATGCCTGGCGAACGCTGGCATAACCGTCTGATACGCGGCGATAGGAGCGCCGCGCTGGCGGCACTGCTGCCTGAGTTTGGTGCCTCCATCAACCTCATCTACATCGATCCTCCGTTCATGACCGGACGCTCGTTCGCCAAAGACGGGCAACTGGCATATCAGGATACATGGCGCAACGACCTGGATGCCTACCTGCAATGGCTCTACGAAACACTGGTCTACCTTCACGACCTGCTGGCCGTAGATGGCAGCCTCTATATCCATCTGGATTGGCGCACCAGCCACTACGCTAAAATCATGCTTGATGAGATCTTCACGATAGGTGCACACATGGGTGGCGCCGGTTTCAAAAACGAGATTATCTGGCATTACCAGTCGGGGGGCAGTTCGCAGCGCAGCTTTGCGCGCAAACATGACACGCTGCTGCTCTACACGAAATCCGCGCGCTACTGCTTTCACGGTGAAAGGGTGGGCGAGCGGCGCGGCGCGCGGAGGCGTAACCACATGCGTAAAGAAATAGGAGAGGATGGCCGCGTCTCGTGGAGCATCAGTTCGGCGGGCCGCGTCTACACCTATGATGAGGACACGCGTATGGCGCCGAGCGATGTCTGGAGCGATATCAGCCACCTGCACCAGCGCGATCCCGAGCGTACTGGCTACGCAACGCAGAAGCCGCTGGCCCTGCTCGAACGCATCATCCTGGCCTCCTCGGAGGAGGGAGATCTGGTCCTGGATTGCTTTTGCGGCAGCGGCGTCATGCCGGTGGCCGCCGAGCGACTGGGACGCCGCTGGATTGCCTGCGATAATAGCGACCTGGCAATCACGACGACACGCGCACGACTTCTCGCCGAAAGCCAGAGGCAGCCCTTTGTGGTCCAGCATGTTGAAGCTGTCGAGTAGGAGTTTTTGGGCGACCTGAAACAAACTGCTTGCCAGTGACGATTACCCTGGTATAAGCATTATATATTGGGATAAATGAAGTGTAACAATCAGCATCGGAAAGATCCCCGGTGCGCAGCCGCGCGAAGGTTTCCCGATCTTGAACGTTAACCTTCATAAAAAGGGCCTGGTCATGCTAGAACTATTGGAGCGGCTTTTCCGGCAGGTGCGCGCCTATGCCCAGTCTGAGAGATTTGACCGGGAGAAGGTTTACCGCCAGTTCTCCGGCCATACCACGATGCAGTTCGACCATGATGCCGAAGACCTGATTATCAACGGGCTTCGGGAAAGTAGTTATGGCTTCGAGGTCATCACAGAGGAGCGGCCTGCCTTCACAACGGCCCCCGCGCCATCCTATCGCATCGTCATCGATCCGATAGATGGCTCGACCAACGTGATGCGCGGCGTTATGACCGCAGGGGTTTCCCTGGCGGTTCTGCCCATCGATGCGCCGCTCATACCTGAATGCGTCCAGTATGCGCTGGTGGGGGAGATCTTTAGCGGAACCGTGTATAAGGCGCAGCAGGGTAGAGGGGCCTTTCGCAATGGGAGGCGCTGCCGGGTAAGTGAGACGAAGCAGTTGCAGGACTGCGTGGCAGGCATGAATTTCGATGGCAGGAATATGCGAGCAGTTCAGGCCATGCTCATCAGTGCGCCGGGGCCGCGCATGGTGCGTCGCACCGGCAGTTCGTCGATAGATTGCGTTTACGTTGCCAGCGGAGCCTATGATGCCTACATCGATGTCGGGGATATACTCACCGGAGAGTCGTTCCTGGCCGCGGCCGGTATTGTGCTGGAAGCCGGGGGCATCGTCAGCGATCAGCAGGGCCGGGCGCTGCGTCCCGTTCCCAACCTGACAGAAGGTTTCTCGCTGGTCATGGCCGGTACGCGAGAACTGCACGAGGCTCTGATTGCCCGGCTGGCAGTGAGCTAGCTCACTGCGCAGAGAGTCCCGGCAGGGTATATGTTCGTCTTATAAGTGTATCTGATTTCCCGCACTGGCGTTTGCTCGCGCGGCTGAGCCACGCAAGGGCCCGAGCAGAAGGATAAAGATGCCGAGCATCAGATACTATCTAATCAGGTGTATATGGACAATCATTGATGATGATAAAGAGCCAGTTTATCTATAAGAGGTTCGTCTATGTATAAGCAGCAGAGATCGTCAAAGAGCGATATCTGGCATTCCCTCCCGCTATCGCTTCTGGGCGCACTGGCAATATGTCTTCTAACATTGAGCGCTTGTAGCCCGTTCGCCACGGCACAAAAGCCGGTGAGCACCCCGACGGCTACCCCGATCCCCATGCCGGCTATCAGTGCGACGCTGCGGAATCAGGGCGATATGCAATTGCAGGCGTTTCAGCAATGGATCGACCTTATGAAGCAGTATAGTGGTAACGTGACTTCTTATCAGCAGCAATACAACGCCGACCAGCAGGCGCTTCAGAACGCGACCACGAGCGCGGAGTACCAGACGGCGCTCCACACTTTGAACGGCCACGTCGCATCGATCAAGATACCGGCCATGAAGACCGAAGCACAGAACCTGCTTCAAAAGCTTGAGCAAGGGGTCACGGCCTATGGGCAGAAGCATCAGTACTATGATAGCTACAACAATACTACCTATCCTCTTGGTTACGAATATGGCTCGAACGGCATCGGCGGCAACCTCTGGGTAGAGGGCGATATGGCATCGGCGAAGACGATGGCCGATTACCAGCAGATCATCGAAGATCTCAATATGTATCAGTTCAATTTTAAAGAAATGGTAGCCAATAGCAACGATAGGACGCCGTATAATCAGCCGCACAAGACGGATCTCCAGCTTATGCAGCATTACAACAAGACAAACGGGAAGGTCATCGTCGTTTCGCTGGAAGAACAGGCGCTGCGGGCTTACGATAATGGGCAGTTGGTGAAAGCCTTCTATGTGACAACAGGACGCCCGGAACTACCGACGCCGCCGGGAGTCTGGTGGGTTGAAGGGAAGCAATCGCCGACTGTATTCAAGACGAATGCGCCGAAGAATTCGCCCGACTGGTACCCTCCCACCCCCATCAATTACGCGATGCAATATCATAGCAATGGCTACTATCTCCATGATAGCTGGTGGCGCGTCGAGTACGGCCCGGGCACCAACTTCCCCCACGCGGATGTCAGCGGGGATGTCTTCTCAGACCAGGGATCACATGGCTGTGTGAATATGTCGAAGGCGGATGCGGGCTGGGTATATGGCTTTGTGCAGCTCTATACGCCCATCATCATCTATTAGTCTTAGATAGCGCCATGTGCCTGTTTTCCCTGACACCTCACCGCTGCGCGGTTCGCCAGGAAGAGAAGCCAGTTGGGCAGAGTGCCTGCGGCACTCTGCCCAACTGGCTTCTCTTCCTGGGTGCGCCGCAGGCGCACAAAACACGCATATGGTGTTAGATAGGTCTCCACCCTCTCTAATAGTCGTGCGGCGCAGCCGCACAAGGGAGAAAGTAAGCACAGCCACAAGCAGGTGGTCAGGTGCGTGGGGTGAGGATAGCGCTGAGGCCCTGCCACATGCCCGTAAACATTGCGTAGGACATGCGCTGAAAATTGTGGGGCGAAGAATCCGCAATGTAAACGTACTGGTTATCGCCGCCGCGCACAACAAAAATATGACCGTTAGGAAAATAATAGCTATCGCGCACACTGACAATAACCGGCGTCCCCTTATTGGCGATGCTGACAATATCTTGCACACTGCGCGAGTGGCTGAGGTCAGCGTTAAAACCGAAATACGCGGCGGTCTGCGCTATCCCCTGATCGCGCAGCAACCCGAGCTGCACATTCCATACGCCCAGCGTCAGTTCTTCCTGGAGCACGTCGGCGGCGATCAGGTGCTTGCCATAAGCATTCATGACCTCTGCCATCGCAATACCGGAGCAGGAAGAATAGCTCCAGACCTGCCACTGGTAGGTATTGTAGTACTGATTGCGTGCAGTCGAATCGATGCGCACAAGGCGCTGGCTCGCCGTCAGTGGCAGCGGATGAGCAGCGGGATTGATGGCAGCCTGGTTGTTGCTCAGCACGCTCAATCCCAACCCATGAGTGATGGTCTGAAAGGTTTCACCGGCGAAGCCGCTTTGAATGGTAAGGGTAATCAGAATCATGAGCAGGAAGCCCAGGGAGACAAGGGTACGGCGCCGGCTGTACCAGGAAGAAGGCAGAGTGAAGGTCGGGATGGGTTCAGGCTCCTCGACACCGACGACATTCCCCTCCTGCAAGTATAAAATAGCGGTTACATGTTTATCGAGAGGGTGGGAGGGGAGACCGTTAGACCGTGCGCCCAGTGTGCGTTTGTGGCGCTGGTACTCGCGCTGTGCGCTGAAGATGAGACTGGCAATAATCAGCAGCGTCACAACGAGCAAGAGAGCTGTGATAGCAGCGGACAGCATACGATGACCTCACTGGAAAGAAATTCCTGTATATCTAGTATTGAATATAACGAATGACGGAGGCAAAGCGGGATTTCTGCTTAAAAATCAGCCCGATAAGGCTACTCCGGCTCGCCGCCAGTACGAAAGTTCAGCATTAAACTGGGCAGAAGAACAGGGGTTGCTGGCAGGTTGATAGCATATACTATGCATGAGTTGTCGCTTATTAATCCCGCAAGTGCCTGTGAGGCAGAGAAGTATAGTCAATGAGAATAGCAAAGAGCATCTATTTCCCGCGCCCACTCTGGCTCCTGTTCGCTGGTATATTTCTGAATCGGTTTGGCAGCTTCGTCAGCATCTTTCTCGTACTGTATATGACCTCCAGGGGATATACAGCGATGCAGGCAGGCGTCGCGGTAGGGGCATATGGCGTTGGCAGCCTGGGAGCCTCCTTCTTTGGCGGCTACCTCGCCGATTGGCTGGGACGGCGCTCTACACTTGCCCTCTCCATGTTCTGTTCGGCGGCGGCTATGCTGGCGCTTTCACAGGCTCAGACCTTGCCGCTGATGATCCTGCTCACCGGGCTCGCGGGTATGATGGCAGAGCTATATCGCCCGGCCTCCAGCGCACTCCTGACGGATCTGGCACCGCCGGAACAGCGGGTGACAGCCTTCGCCTGGTACCGCCTCGCTACCAATCTTGGCTTCGCCGCCAGTCCCGTCGTTGCAGGTCTGCTCGCCAGCCACTCCTTTTTGCTCGTCTTTCTCGGCGATGCCCTGACCTCCCTCGTTTTCGGTCTGCTGGCCCTCTTTGCCCTACCCAGAAATGAGCAGCGCAGTTCTATGATCCAGGAGCGCGAACTGGACGGACTGTGGCGGGCACTGCGCCGCGATCACCGCTACCTCCTCTTCTTACTTGGATCCATCCTGGTCTCTTTTGTCTATTTCCAGCATCTCTCCACGTTTGCCTTGCAGGTAAAGGCGGACGGATTGTCGAATGCCGCCTATGGGATGCTGCTCTCTGTGAACGGAACGTGCATCATCTTCCTCGAACTGCCTATCAGCAGCATAACGCGCAGGTTTCCCTCACGTCCGGTTATCGCGGTTGGCTGGCTGCTGATCGCCCTGGGGTTCGGGTTGATCTCTATAGTGCATACTGTTGCGCCGCTGGTTCTGACGGTAGTTATCTGGACGCTGGGCGAGATGGTACATTCTCCTGTCTCGTCTGCCTATGTCTCAAATCTTTCCCCCGCGCACTTGCGTGGCCGCTATCAGGGAATCTGGGGCCTGACCTGGAGCGCCGGGCTGATTTTAGGGCCGGCACTGGGTTCCCTGCTCTTCTCCTGGAGCGCGGTGATACTCTGGCTGCTCTGTGGCGCGTTGGGCCTGCTAGCAGCGCTGCTAGTCTTGTTCAGTGGGAGGCTGCCGGAGCGTCAGGGTGGTGGACCTGGCGACAACGAAACTCTTCCTGCTCATGGAGAAGAGTAGAGCAGAATCAGGCCAATTCTCCCGGCAAGCGCCGGGAGAATTGGCCTGATTCTGTATCAAATCCCGGTTGCAAGGGTTAGCGTGCTGGCTCCGCGCCGGCCTTTGTCCGTGGGCCTTGTGAAATCTGGTAGGTGGTTTGAGAGAGGGCGGCGGTCCTCACCAGTGCGGGTGGAGGGGTGATGAGAGGGGGACGCAACCTTGTGGCCGCCGCGTATTCCAGCTTCGCCTTGCAGGCAGCGATGACCTTTTTATAGAGAGCAACATACTTCTCGCTCATTACTCTGGCTGAGAAGCGCTGTTCGGCATGCGCGCGGATGGCGGTTCGATCTAGCCTCTCAATCATGGGGATGAACTGCGCCATCTCCTCCACATCGTGGGCCAGAAATCCGTTTCTGCGGTGCACGACGATCTCTGACGCTGCTCCACGAGCGAATGAAATCACCGGACAGCCCAGAGCCAGCGCTTCGATCATCACCATGCCAAATGGCTCCTCCCACTGGATGGGATTGAGGAACACGCGGGCGCGGCTCAACAGGTCAATTTTCTGCTCCAGGTTCACCGGGCCAATATATGTGACGCGGTGGTTGTCAAGCTCTGGCTTGATCGTCTCCTCAAAATACTGGAGGTCTTCGGGGACGTGGCAATCTACCGTGCCAGCCAGCACCAGTGGCACTTCAGCCATCTTCGCGGCCTTGATTGCCAGGTGCGTCCCCTTGTCGGGGGTAATCCGTCCCAGCCAGACGCAGAAATCTTCCGGCTGCCCGGTTGTTGGCCGGAAGATCTGCATGGGCACGCCATGATGGACCACCCCGACAAAATTGAGTGCATATGGCACCTCATCGCGCGCACTCTCGCTGACGGCCACCATTGGCACCGCCGCCATCCACTCCAGATAGAGCCTGTCCGCATCACCGGTCCAGGAGGCAACGCGATCAAAGGGGAAGCGGCTGTGCAGTGTCGTCAGGTGCGGGAGCGCCAGATGAGCCGTCAGGGGAAAAATATACATGTCCGCCGCCGATGAGAGATGCGTATGGAGGATGTCAAAAGGGTGGCTCTTGACGTACTCCACGGCTTTATACAGATGATAGTACGCTTTAAGATGAGCTTGCCAGGGAATACCAGACTCGATCAGCGATTGGGGGAAAAAGGAAATAAGCTTCGCTGATGTCCTGGCGTCAGCAGGTGCAAACAACGTAACCTCATGTCCCTGTGACACCTGCTCCTCTATGAGATTGTAGAGGACAATTTCAGTCCCGCCATAGTTCTTTGGTGGGATGGCAAGCCACGGTGGAGCTATGTGCGCGATTCTCATAGTTCCCTTCTTTTTCTAGAAGCAAATCCTCGACGCTTTGCTTTACGGTTAAACAACACTCTACTGACCGGCTCATAGTATATCATATGCAGATGGATTTTGTAGAATTGCCTTATTTTTTACAGCTTTAATCAATCAACCAGTATTCTCCGGTGCCTATCTATGCGCTACGCCCGTCACTGCCTAGTGTGGCTGACTATGCTGTTCAGGATCATGAAAGGAATGTCCCTCCATCTGCTCAAATGCGTGGCGCAGGGATGAAGGCAGCGGGTAGGGCCGGCCCGTGTAGTAGTTGCACCAGACCATGACCGAGCGGCCAGTGGCGAAGATGCGTTCGTGGTCGACGACATCGCGAATCAGGTGCTCCATCACGAAGCTGCTGCGCCCGATTCTCACCACCTCGACACCGACCTCGGCGCGGTCCGAGCGTATCAAAGGCAGCATATAGGTACAGGTAATCTCCTTGACCAGCAGTCCGTAATGGTGTCCGCGCGGCCCCGTTTGAATGCGGGGATTCGGCGATTCCTCCTCCTCTACCTGCACCTGGTGCTCTTCTTCTGAGGGCCATTGTTTGAGCCAGGGTTCAAGCTGATCGAAATAGTGGCTCCTTGCCTCCTCGAAATAGATAAAGTAGACGCTGTTATTTACGTGGGCCAGCGGATCAAGATCGCGAAATCTGATTTGCAGAGGATACCATACTTTCATTGTGCCTCCGGTTTTGTACATATACTACACGCGGCGTCATCCATTTTGGATACACCGCTAGCTTGCTTTCGGCGCAGGCCGAAATTAGCGCCCGCACCAGAGCAGTGCAAGCGGGACTTGAA
>DATGLE010000117.1:0-35279 GCA_035294325.1 Ktedonobacteraceae bacterium
TCGAATACCTCTTTTCCCGCAATCTGGACGCGCCGCTGCACGCTGCTCCTGACAGATGAGTTCTGCGTCCCTCTGGCAGAAGCTTCGTCTACCCAGACAGAACCCCAGTGCTTGCTCTTTCCAGCAAGCGTGGAAAGGATATAGAGAACGATGTCACCCCAGAACTCTCCCGTCGCTCCTGCGGCTCCCTACTGAGCGAAGTTGATAGTGTTGTGCAAACTGCTGTGCTGAGAGGTTGGGAAGCAGCCTCTCGTTCTTACATACGAGGTCCGAAAAATTCGAGACGGTAGATCCCACCTGGACAGGTGATCTCATGGTAGTAGCAGAACTGTGGGACGATGGTTTTGACCTGGCTTCCATTGCCCACCTCTCGCGGGGGCAGGGTCTGAAATCCCTGGACTGCCTCAGTGCTTGTCGCATACTCGTAAATCTGCCCATCGCTGGCAATCACCGTGTAGTGGGTGGTATAGGGAAACTGAACACAGGGAGCAAAGAAAGTGATGGCGCTATGGTCGCCGCCTTCGAGCAGCATGGCCGTGTCAGAAGGGAACCAGGCTTTCCAAACGGTATTGGAAAACGTTCCTCGTTGCGGGTCAAGATAGCACACGGCGTAGCCGGTTCCCGAGACTGCCCCTGGTTGCTCTTTCGCGTTCCCAAAGACGATGACGCGCATATTTTTATTCAGGCCCCACGGCTCTTCGGCCCCCTTTGGATGCTCCCACGAGTGCTCTCCATAGAGCAGGATGGGTATGCCGTGGCGAGAGGTCGCAGAGGCTTCTTCTGGCGAGACCTCCCGCCATGTGGGGAGTGGAACGTAGAAGTTCGTACTCTTCTTCAAGGGCAGCCTCTCCGTCAATTTTGATTTCGTGGACTGCGTGGAGAGAGGCACGTCGAAGCTGATGAGTTGCTTCATCGCGCGCGTGAGGTCGGGGACCGAAAGTTCCCTTCCACTGCGCAGATGTGCATGATAGGTTCGTTCAAGCAGCCATGTTTCACTCAATGGCTCTGTACAGGCAGCGATCATGGTCATCGGGGCTCTCCTTTCATGGCGTGTTCGTGAAGAGATGTCCCATTGAGTGGCTCAGAGACGGGCACGCTTGTGTGCGGCTGCATCTTCTGGATCAGTGGCACGATCAGGTCCATCGGCAGCGGGAAGATAATCGTCGAGTTCTTCTCCACCGCGATCTCGGTCAGCGTTTGCAGGTAGCGCAGTTGCAGGGTAGCAGGCTGGGAGCCGATGATGGCGGCCGCCTGCGCAAGCTGGGCCGAAGCTTGCAACTCCCCCTGGGCATGGATCACTTTCGCTCGCTTCTCCCGCTCGGCTTCCGCCTGTTTGGCCATGGCGCGCTGCATCGTGGCAGGCAACTCTACATCCTTGATCTCAACCGCCGTTACTTTCACGCCCCAGCGCTCCGTCTGTTCGTCGATGATGGCTTGCAGATCGCGATTGATCTTCTTGCGTTCGGCCAGCAGTTCATCCAGTTCTGATTGCCCCAGCACGTTGCGCAGGGTCGTTTGCCCGATCTGGGTGGTCGCCTGGTTGAAGTTGACCACATTGACCACTGCGGCCACCGCATCGACGACGTAGAAGTAGAGGACGGCTGTCACCTTGATGGTGACATTATCGCGGGTGATCACCTCTTGCGGGGGCACCGTGAGCGTGACGATGCGCAAGTCCACTTTCCCCATGCGGGAGATGAACGGGGGCACCAGGAAGAGGCCAGGACCTTTCGCCCCGAGCAAGCGCCCCAGCACAAAGATCACGCCGCGCTCATATTGTTGCACGATGCGAATCGCCGAGAGCGCGAGGATGACAAGAATTAGCACGAGCGCGCCAATGACAACCAATACCAGTGGATTCATAGCAACCTCCTGATTGGTGAGGTGAAACTTTCTGGCGAAGCGAGCGAGCCAGGAATACGCGCCGGCAGCCAGGTCATGGGAGCCGTGGCGTGACTTTTCCCGCGTTTAGCTCCTGGAGGCGGAAGGCTGCGTCACGGACCCGAAGGCCGCACAGCAGGATCACAGCGAGCAGGGCCGGCAGGATGAACGGGAACATCGGAAGCAGAAATGAGAGCATGGTGTTGTCCTTTGTGGTTCTCTTCCAGACACATCTGTCTGGAAGAAGAGAGGGGGCATAGCGCCGGGAGAGCGAAGAAGACCATCGCGGAAATCACACTTCCAGGATGGAGAGGTGTCGCCTTCGTGCCAATACCTACCTGAGCCATGGCTGGAGAGACAGGACTCATAAGAAGATCTATGAGGCCCCTTAAGTATACACTATTTTTTAGAGAAATGCAACATTTATCAAAAAACTGGAGAAAGATGATGAAGTATTGTTGTGATGTGGAGGACAGGGCACTGAGGCAGTGAATCCGGGAAAGGCGGTTCAGTTGAAGAGGCCAGGCGCGGCGCGGAGCAAGAGAAACCCTTGACTTTTCTCTTCACATCTCCTATACTTGTGTCAGATGTCAGACATCAGTCATCTAACAAATCAAGGTAGTTGCTATGACAGATCTGATCAACCCGACGGAAGAACTCTCTTTACGTATTGGAGGTTTGCCGCTCCCCGACCTGGTGGCCGATACGCTGCGTAAGGCCATCATGAGCGGCAAACTGGTAGCCGGCCAGCGTCTCCCCGCTGAACCCCAGCTTGCCGAGCAACTGGGGGTGAGCCGTGCCACCCTGCGGCAGGCGCTCTCTCTGCTTACCCAGGAGGGCTTGCTGGTGCGGCAGCATGGACGCGGTACCTTTGTCTCCGCTCTTCCTAAGAGCGTCTTGCGCGGGAATCTGACCGAGTTGATGAGTACCACGCAGATGATCCGGGAGCAAGGCTATCAACCCGGGATAGCGGGATGTCGCGTCGAGATCACGACGGTAGAGCAATGGATTGCTGACCTGTTTGATCTACCGGGGAGCTCGCGCTTCCTTCATATCTCTCGCACGCG
Organism: Ktedonobacteraceae bacterium; assembly: GCA_035294325.1. GTDB lineage: Bacteria > Chloroflexota > Ktedonobacteria > Ktedonobacterales > Ktedonobacteraceae > DATGLE01. The sequence goes on from DATGLE010000117.1 coordinate 2,949, forward strand.
CCTCGCCAACAGTCATCCCGCCGTATATTCAGACGAATATTTACCGGCAAGCCTGCTCGGGCCTGATGTGCTGTCGCTGCAAGGGAGTACTGCGGACTGGTCTCTGTACGAGAGTTTGCATCAAGCCGGAGTAGAGATTGCGTTCGCCACCTGTAAAGTCATTCCTGCGCTTGCCAATGATGCGCTTGCCGCTCAGCTCAGCGTGGCCGTCGGGCACCCACTTCTGCTTTTGAAGCAGCTCCACTATACAGCTATGGGGCAACCCGTTCTGTATTGTGAGAACTATCACAATTGCGACTTCATTGAGTTCCAGACGGTACGCAAGAGTTGAACCCGAAGGGAGGCGGGCCGGATCGGGCAGGGATGGCTGAGAACAACCTCACGACCAGATTGTAGGTATTGCACTGAGCAAGAAAGGAGAAAGCGGTGAATTCCCCATTCCTTCAAACCTTCCTGGGCCAGGGACCACTTCATCCCATTATGCAAGGTCTGGCGCTTCTCGGGTTGGTCGTTGCCGTAGGCATCTGGATTATGGAATTTTCGGGTTGGACGATTTCGCGGCGCGGATTTGTACGCAATGGATTGAAATGGAACGCGACCACCATTGCCATCATTGCCGTTTGCGCTGCCCTTTACATTGCCGGACGCCCGCTCCAGATCCAGTTCATTCCGGGCATTGGCGGGTTAAACCCCAGTCTCTCCATTGCCCAATCGCTGGCAGTCGTCTTTGGCCTTCCCGGGGCGATTGGCGTTACGTTCTCCATGCCAATTGGCGATGCCATATCCGGCGCCCTGACGCTCGGATCGGTTGCTGGCTGCCTCTCCCATACCTTCATCACCTGGATTCCGTATAAATTCGCCACCGGCGCTGATCTAAGGAAGCCACTGAACCTGCTGACTTTTTATTTCTGGGGCATTATCGTCGCGCCGATCATTCACGCCATCGTCATTCCGGGCTGGCTCGACTTCACCCATGTCGTTCCTCCTGCCGTGGCCTGGGGCGGTGTCACCCTGGCAATTCTGACCAATCAGGGACTCCTCCCGGCCATCCTTTCTCCGATCTTCCTTGCCATCCTGTATCCCATCGCCACACGCAGGGGGCTGTACTGGAAGCAGCGCTATGGAGTTGACCAGGAGGGACAGGAGGAAGAGGAAGGTTACACTTCCGCCGCCTCACCCACCACCGAGCCGCCGACGGCCACCAGCTAGCAAGAGGAGGACGCTTGCATGAGCGATCCGGTTGTGCATATCGAAGGGTTGATCTTCCGCTATCCTGACCGTGATCCGGTTCTTTGCGACATCAACTTGCAGATCTCTCGCGGCGAGTTCGTGGGTATCACCGGACCATCCGGCGCGGGAAAGACGACGCTGTGCCTGTGTATGAAAGGGCTGATCCCCCATGTCATTGGGGGAACCATGCGCGGGCGTGTGACGGTTCAGGGAATGAATACGCGCAAGACGGAGCCAGCGGTGCTGGCCCAATCCGTGGCGATGGTTTTCCAGGATCCTGAAACTCAGATCGTCGGCCTCACAGTGGAGGAGGATCTTGCCTTTGGGCCGGAGAACCTGATGCGCCCCGCCGGCCAGATACGGGAGGCCATCCCCCGGGCACTGCATACGGTGGGCCTTACCGGCTACGAGCGGCGCGAGACCTACAGGCTCTCCGGCGGGCAAAAACAACGGGTCGCCATTGCCTCCGCGCTGATGATGGAGCCTGAGGTGCTGATCCTGGACGAGCCAACGTCCGAGCTTGATCCGCTGGGCAAGGATGAGGTGTTCGAGGTGGTGCGCCGGCTGCGCGAAGAACGTCAGGTGACAATCATTATGGTCGAACACGAGGTTGAGCAACTCGCAAGCGTCGCGGATCGCATTATTCAGATGGATCACGGGCGCATTGTCGCCGATGCGCCGCCGCGCGAGTTTTTTCATCAGGCCGCGCTCCTTCGTCGCACCGGGGGCGAGCGACTGCCGCAGGTCGCGGAATTGCTCCTGGCGTTAGAAGCCGAGGGATACGTGGAGCCAGATGACTTCACACCATACGAGGAGGAAGCGGTTGCGCTTGTAGACAGGCTCCTCCAGCGAAAGCGAGATTGATAGAATGGCGAAGCCTGAAGTGGTCATCGATGTCCATGAGGTCTCCTATACCTACGCGCCGGCGCTGCCCCTGGCCCTGGACCATGTTTCGCTCCAGATCCACAAGGGGGACTTTCTGGCCCTGCTGGGGCAAAATGGCGCGGGGAAGACGACGCTGGCGAAGACCTTCAACGGCCTGTTACGACCTGTTACGGGTAGCGTGACCGTCGGGGGACTGGACACGCGCAACGCCTCCATAGCGAGTCTGGCGGCACGCGTCGGCTACTGCTACCAGAACCCGGATCACCAGATTTTCAACCGGACCGTCTACATGGAAGCGGCCTTTGGCCCGCGCAACCTCAAGTTGCCGCCCGAGGAGGTGGCAACTCGCGTGGAGCACGCGCTCCGCCTGGTGGGCCTGGCGGACCAAAGGGATGCCTACCCGTTTTTGCTGGGCAAAGGCGAGCGGCAAAAGCTGGCCGTGGCGTCCGTACTGGCGATGGGTTCACCGATCCTGGTGGTCGATGAGCCGACCACCGGCCTCGATCTTCGCGGCATACGCAGCATTATGACGCTGCTCAAGCAGTGGAACGAGCATGAGGAGCGCACCATCGTGATTATCACCCATGACCTGCATATTGTGGCCGAGTATATCCCGCGTACTGTCGTGATGGCGCAGGGGAAAATCATTGCCGATGGCCCTACGCGCTCGATCCTCTCCGATGGCGCTGTGCTTGCCACGACTGGTCTCAAGCCGCCGCAGATTACTCGCGTGGCGCAGCGCCTCGGTCATCATGGCATTCCCCCTGACGTGATGACGGTTGATGAAATGCTTTCGCACCTGCGCACCGCGCTGGGCAGCGATACCAGAGCGCGCAGCGGCCAGCCAGGAAGGAGCATGTGATGCCTGTCGGGTATAGCATCTACGTTGAGAAGCCGTCGTATGTCCACCAGCGGATTGATCCGCGCACGAAGCTCTTTGCGCTCTGCACATCCTTTGTGCTGGCCCTGCTCTTTAACAATCCTGCCTATCTGGGCGTTCTGCTTGCCGGCGTGATCGCGATTGGACTGTGGGCCAGATTGCCGCTGAAAAGCTTTCGTGCCTATCTGCTCTTTGCGCTCTGGTTTCTCATTCTGGGCGTGGTGATCTGGCCCTTCTATATCTCTCAGGGAGCCGTGGTCCTGCGGCTGGGCAGCATGCAGTTCACCAGTGATGGGCTGCTGTTCGGGCTGGCGATGGGGCTGCGCGTGGCGCTGATGGTAACGGCTGCCGGGGTCTGGATGATGTCGACCTCGCCCCAGCACATCACGCTCGGATTGCTGCGCCTGGGGCTGCCATACAAAGCCGGGATGGCCCTGTCCTCCACCATTCGCTTTGTCCCTTTGATTAATGCGGAGCGAGCGACGATTATCGAAGCGCAGCGGGCGCGCGGACTGGATCTGAATCGCGGAAATCCGTTCCGGCGCGCGGTGCGCTATGTCGCGGTGATCGGGCCGATGCTGGTACGAACGCTGGACATGGCCCAATCGCTTGCCCTGGCGATGGAGGCGCGTGCCTTTGGCGCGCGTCCTGGTCGTACCATGATCACAGAGATCCGCCTGAGGCGGGTAGACTGGTATATTCTCATCGGCTGCGTGCTGCTCATCGCAGTCGCCGTCACCTTCCGGGTCCTGGGCATCGGCGTCCTGGTTCGTGGCTATCTCTAGAGCTATACAGAGGAGAAGGTTACATGCGCGTAGATCGCAATGTCGAACTCAAATGGGAGAATATGTATCGCGGCATCCATGCCCAGGTCGAATGGCTGCAACACGGACCAGCAGAGCTTTTTGCGCGGGCGCGTCGCACGCTCACCACTGTGCCATCGCGGATCTATCTCGTCGGGTGTGGAGACTCGCATTATGCCGGCCTGGCGACGCGCCTGGCATTTGAACGCTGGACAGGGATTCCAACGGAACCGCTGGAATCCCTGGAATTTTCGCGTTATGCCGTGGATTTTGCTCCCCCTGGCTCCTGGGTGGTGTGCGTCTCAAATTCTGGGCGCGTCGCCCGCACCGTAGAATGCGCCTTATTTGCCAGGCAGCGAGGTCTGTATCCCATCGCCATTACCTTCCATGCCGATAGCCCGCTGGCACAGGCCAGTAGTGCTACGCTGCCCTATAGCTATACCGATGTCGGCTTTGGCCCGGGCACGCTTTCGTATCTGGCGTCTCTTGTGTCCCTGTATGCTATCGCGCTGCGGGTGGCCGAACTGGCAGGCAAGCTGGAGGGCGCAGCGTGCGAGACCTGGCTGGAAACCATCCAGCGGCAATCGGCTGTCATCGCGGCAACGATTGCCGCCTGCCAGGACCAGGCCGCTGCGTTGGGACAGCAGTGCGATGTTCATACGCCGATCCACATCATCGGAGCCGGGCCAAACTATGGGACAGCCCTCTTCGGCATGGCGAAGATGATCGAAGCGGCGCGCGTCTCCGCCGTGGGGCAGGAGTTGGAGGAATGGGCGCATGAGCACTATTTCTGCACCGGAGAGGGCACGGTCACAATAGTCATTGCCCCTCCAGGCGCGAGCATCAGCCGGGCCAGAGAACAATTGCAGGCGGTGCGCGATATGCAGGGAACCGCTATTGCGCTATGCTCCCCTGATGACGCTCAAACACTGGCCCTGGCGGACTACGCCCTGCCTGTTCCCGGAGCGATAGATGAGATGATTACGCCCCTGGCCTACGGCGTCCCGTTAGAATTGTTCGCGTATCATTTCGCCAGCAGCAAAGGGCTAACCATGCTGGGCTTTGATGATAGCAAACGGATGGAAGTCAATTTTCGACAGATCTTTGGCAGCAAGATTGTTCCTGACGCGTAACACGGCGGTGATGATGGCTCGCTATCTTCTCTTCGGTCATTTAACCATCGATGATACCGTCCTGCCGGATGGGCGTACTGCTATGGGGACGGTAGGGGGGAATGTCCTGTACGCAGCTATAGGAGCGCGTGTCTGGACCGACGACCTTGCCATCATTGCGCGGCCCGGCCAGGGATATCCGGCCAATCTGATTGAGGAACTGGCGGCCTGCGGCTATCGGGTCGATGGGCTTATTCCCTGTAAGGGCCGGCGTATCCGCCAGTGGCAGTTGTATGACGATGAAGGGGGACGCCATTACGTCCCCCTGGCGTCCTCTGGAAGTTATATCGAACTGGCCCCGCGCGTTGAAGATATCCCTTTCAGCGTTACTGATGGGGCCACTGGTTGCCACATTGCCCCTCTTCCCGTCGAGTACCAGGTTCCGCTCGTTCACTGGGCCAGGGAGAGGCGGCTGCGCGTGATGGTCGATCCGCACCACGAGAGCGTCAATGGGACCGCCCATCTGTGGCAGCGCATGTTACCAGCCGTTGATGTGTTCTCTCCCAGTCGGGAGGAGGCGACAGGTCTGCTGGGCGGCTGGGATGGACCGGAAGCGGCAGCGCGCCTGCTGGCGGATTGGGGAGCGGCCGTCGTCTGCCTGAAGCTGGGGGCCGATGGGGTGTTCGTGTACCGGGCTGCCGATCAAGCGAGCTGGTGTGTTCCCTCGCTGGTGGAGCGCCCGGTTGACGTTACTGGCTGCGGCGATGCCTTCTGTGGCGGCTTCCTGGTCGGCTGGTGTGAAACGGGCGACCTGCACACGGCGGCACGCTATGGCTCCGTCTCCGCCTCCTTTGTCGCCGAGGACTTCGGAGGGCGTCATGCCTTGCGGGTGGATCGCGGCGCGGCCTGGCGACGGCTGGCGATGTTACCGTAATCTGAGGTGAGTACGTAATGGCAACAACTGACTGGATGAAGCGGCATCCCCTGATCGGCGTGGTAGGGATTCCTGCGCTGCCGGGTGCCATCAATTATAGGGGCGCAACCCGCGAGGAACTCATCCAACGGGCGGTGGCTGACGCGCAAGCCTACGCCCAGGCTGGCTTTGATGCCCTGATGATTCAAAATGTCGGCGATTTACCCGTCGCGGCTCGCGTTGGACCGGAGACGGTGGCCTGGCTGAGCATGTTGGGCGCGGCCATTCGCTCGGCTATCGCTCTCCCCCTGGGAGTATGTGTGTTGAAAAATGATGGCTGTGCCGCCCTCGCTATCGCTCAGGCTATCGGCGCCGTCTTTGTGCGCGTCAAAGTCTGGGTGGGGGCGATGGTGGGCGCGGAAGGCATCGTGCAGGGTAGCGCGCGTTCGGTGCTGCGCTATCGCCGTCTCATCGGAGCCGAGGAGATCGCCATAGTCGCTGATGTCCATGACCGGACGGGAGTGCCACTTGCGGGAATGACGCTTGAAGAGGCGGCTCATGAAGCGGTCTGGTTCGGGAAGGCTGATGGGCTTGTGATTACGGGACGCAACGAAGCCGAAACGTTGGATTGGTTGCAACGGGTAGACAGGGTGATGCCCGACGTACCAATATGGGCCGGAGGCGGTGTTACTCCCACCAACATCAGCCGGTTCCTGGCCGTTGCGGATGGAGCCATTATCGCGACGGCGGCAAAGGTAGGCGGACAACTGCTTAACCCGGTCGATAGGCAGGCGGGTGAGGCGCTTACGCGAGCAGCAGGCAGGGAATGAATGCCTCATCTCCCCATCAACGCAAAAGTCGTCCCACTGTCCACCGGCACGGAAGGATAGAGCTTCCTTCCCCCATCATAGCCAGGCGGCCCCGCTACCTCGCCGCTCACCTCAACTGATCTGCCTGCATTTGTACAGCCAGCGCGTTGATCAGGCATCTCGTAGAGAACGCGCGTAGCGCGAGCAGGGTCGGAATATCATTCCTGATGACCAGAGCAGGCTGGTTCGCGGCTACAGTTGCAGGCTTTTTATATCCTCTGCGACAAAAGACAAATCGTTGTTGAATTGATGGCCGCCTTCGTCTCGTTCATTTACCGCTGCCTCCGGGAGGATTTGAGCGTAGAGCGCAAGATGGTCAAACGGCACGGTTGCATCGTCACGGCAGTGATACAGAAAGATCTTTCCGCCCCTTGAAAGCTTTGTGGCTCCGTCTTCTGGCAGCATCAGTTCCTCATAGCCGGAGTAGCGCCAGCCATTCCCACCCCAAAATGGGCACGCGAGAAGAAATATGCTAGCAATCGGTTTCTCTGCCCCATTTCGCTCATCCACTTTATGAGAATCGAGGCGCCGACCGACAACGTCACTGAGCTTCTTGATCGCCGTCTTGAGGCATAAATGCATCCAAGCAAGACTTGCGGAATCATGATACAATAAAGAGTATATAGACGAGTAACAGACGTAGCCAGAGTTCTTCACCTCCCCCTCTACGCGGCGCCTCCGGGGTCCTGTGCTTGCCTGGACGGGTGAGGAAGGGAACAATTCAGCACAGAAGGCGACAAGGAGGAGAGCACATGCCAGATTCACAACCTGTTTCCTCTCCCTCTGCATCTCTGCAAGAAATCATACGGGCAGAGCTCGAAGAGACCAGAAACGACTTTCTGGCTCTGCTTGCTTCTCTCTCGGAGACCGACTTGCAGCAGAAGAGCGTCATGTCCGCCTGGACGGTCAAAGAATTGCTGGTTCACATCGTTTTCTGGCTGCGGCAAACTCCTGGCGTCGTCAGGGTGGTGCGCACCGGCCGGGGCATCCGCACGATTCCCACATCCCTGTTCGACTGGCTCAATCTGTGGCTGACGCGCCTGGCAGCCTGGCGACAAACCCGCCAGTCCATTCTGGCTCGCTACGAACGAGCCTATCAAGCCACCCTGCGGCTAGTCGAAGGTATCGGAACGGAGGAATGGAACAAAGGGGCCTCCTTTGGGGGGCCATTCCACGGGGAATATCGAACCATCGAGATCATTATTCGCTCCCATCGCTCCCATCTCCAGCAGCACGCAGCGGAAATCCGCCAGAGCCTTTCCCGCCGGTGAAGAGCCATCTGGCTCTGGATGGAAGAGTAATGATGCAGGTCACAGGCATCCCGGGAGATTTAGTGACTGCTGCGCGGAAAGGCTTCGGGGCCATGTTCACCCGGTTCCTTGCGCCACTGATGAATGGAGGTACGTTCACTCAAATACCATAACGCGACCACGCTTGATAACGGTGCGGCGTGCGGGCAGATCAGAGATCACATCGCCGACCTGCTGCACTTCCAGCAGCAGCAGATCAGCCGGCGCACCTGTCGATAGCGTGCCCGTTCGGCCAAGTGCCTTCGCCGGGCGCGTGGTGATACTGTCAAGTAAATAGCCCTGCTCATCCCGGGCGCCCATCTGGGCAGCGTAGCCAAGCAAGTGCGCCATCAGCAAGAGATCAGGCTGGCCGAAAGGATTGAACATGTCTTTAATATTATCGGAGCCGCAGCAGACATCGACGCCGGCCGCGATCAGTTCCTTGACGCGCGTCAGGCCGCGTCTGATGGGCTGTCTATCCGCGCGCCCCTGCAAATAGAGGTTCGACGCTGGCAGCGTGACGACAGCGATGCGCGCGCGGGCCACCAGTTCAATGGTGCGCGCCGCCAGCGCATCATCTACCGCTGCCAGCGAGCAGCAGTGACCGGCGACCACGCGTCCTTCATAGCCTTCTTGCCGCGTGCGCTCGGCCAGGTAGTCCAGCGTAAAGTCTCGCGGCGATTCCGATTCGTCGATATGCAGATCAATGGCCTTCTGATAGCGCAGCGCCATGCGGAAAACCTCATCCACGAAAGCGCGCTGATCGTCCTCCACGACTGTTGCTCCACCCACCGCGTCGGCGCCTTCGATGAGCGCGGCCTCCAATAATTCGCGCCCACGCCGCCTCTCGGGGCCAACCAGGCGATGTGGGAGCGCGACGATCTGGATATCCAGCAGGTGGCGCAGGCGCTCACGCAGCTCTAGCAGAGCGTGCAGTCCCTTGAGTTCGATAAAGGGATCAACGTTGACATGGGTGCGCAGTGTGGTTGTGCCACAACGCAGCGCCCATAAAGCCGTCTCGTGCGCACGGGTGTAAATATCCTGTGAGGTGACTTGCAAGGAGAGTTCATGGTTGCGCTCAATGGCTTCGGCCAGCGTGCCGGAGCGATTGGGCAGCCGGTCTCGCGTCAGGGCTTTGTCCAGGTGAATATGTGATTCGACCAGGCCAGGCAGTACCACACGTCCAGCTACGTCGCATGTCTGAGTCGCCGGCTCGTCGAGATGTGGAGCAATTGCCGCGATGCGCTCGCCGGTAATAGCGATGTCTACCGGGGCCTCTAATATGGCGACACGCGCGTTCTTAAGTAGCAAATCATACATCGTTCTTTTATCCTTCTGGCGAGGAGGAAAGATGGGCGAGGATAATCTTGCGTATGCCGCGCCACTGACTCTGGCCCGCCGTTCTGGGAGCGCGCTTGCCCAGTCCGCGCCCCAGCATGGCTCTGACGCCCAGTTCTTGCGCAGCGGCGAAGTCGGTGCCCCCCGGCGCGCCGGCCATATCGAGGACAAAAACATCGGGCTGCATCTGTGAGAGAATCTCGCGTGTGAGCAGCAGCGCCGGTACGGTGTTGAAGACCATCGCGGCCCCGGCCACCCCTGCTCCCAGTTGCTCAAGCGGCAGCGAACGCGCGCCCAGTTCCCAGGCCCGCGCGCGCTGCACGGGATTGCGCGCCACCACGGTCACATGCGCTCCCATTGCCAGCAAGAGCCGCGTCATCGTAAAGCCGATGCGCCCGAAGCCAACCACCGTCGCCTGTGAGTCATGGATCGAGACTTCCGTATTCGCGATAGCCAGGCCCACCGCTCCCTCGGCGACGGTGGGCGCCCGCTGGATCATCAATTCGTCATCATCGCCGTACTCATGGATGTGAAAGCCACGTTCGCGCGCCAGGGCGTTGAGCGCCGGCGTACTGGTGCCGATGATGAGCAGTGCACCTGGCCGGACGTGGGCGAAAGCCGCGGCATCGGGATGCAGCGGCTGCGGCCACTCTGGCGCATAGAGCATTCCTTCGGGCGTAATCAGTGGCACCGGAGCCACGATAATATGCGCGCCGGCAGTAGCCTCGGCCAGCGAACTGCATTGCGGCTGTCCCATGATCGCCTCCGCGCCCGGGGGGCAGCCGCAGGCGCGCACCACGGCGCCATCGGCTATCAGACCTTTGAGCACTTCCAGTTCGCGCCCATCCCCGCCGATCACCGCTGCTGTGATGCCGCGCAGCGCCTGCATCTCTTCAGCTTGCATGTGTCTTTCCCTCCCCGGTACTAGTAAAGCGTGCCCACTGCCGCCGCATGATCCGCCGGCAGTCCCAGTCGCGCCAGCGTCCAGCCGCGTGCGCGGTAATCTACGCGATTCATACTTGATGTCAGCGTAATGAGCGCATCCATAACCGGTGTCGCCACACCGCAGGCGCGCGCGAGTTCGCTCATCGGCACCAGGCCAAAGGGGATATCTTCGTGCAAATAGCGGCTATCAAGGCTGGGCGGGGCTTTGATAAACCTGTTGGGTTCGCTCTCGCGCAGCATACGCAGGAACGAACCGCTGGCTCCCGCCTCCGCCGAGGTCGAGCCGATATCGGCAAAGAGCGCTGGAAAAGGCTCTAATGCCATGCCCCAGGCGGAGCCGAGCGCCAGGCGTTCGCGGTCCAGGTCGGCCATCACCTGCGCTACCGCCGGCGTCCCCGCATCGTAGTAGTAGCGAAAATCGCCGCCGCTATGCTCGATCCAGGCGGCACTGAGCACAATGCCGGGCGGATGCAGCACAGCATTGACGTTGCTGAGGGCCGTAAGAAGTACATGCTCCACCGGGCGCAGTGTTGGATACAGTCCGCGCACAGGCTCCGCGATTGTCTCTGTCTGACTGGCCGGCAGCGCGGCAAAGCGCACGTTTCGTACCAGCGATGAGATGTAGATCTCCCCCGCCGCCCGCTTGCGGCAGATATAGGTGAGCGTGTTGGTTTCGGCGATGGGGGGCAGCGAGCGGCAGCCAGCGTTACGCAGCATCTGGCGCAGGGCCAGCGCGCCTCCGGTATTGCCCGGGTTGAGCAGGATCGGCTGCGTCCCGTCGAGCAGGGGTGCCAGATCGTGGGCTATATGCTCAAGCGCGAAGGCCGGCAGGCAGACCATGATCAGGTGCGCCCCGGACAGCGCCTCGGCTACAGAGGTTGTAATGAGCGCAAGCGGCGCGAAGCCGTCGCCCAGCACGCCGCTATAGGCGATGCCGCCCGCTTCGCGGATGGCCTGAATAGTCGCCGGGGATCGATTGTAGAGCTGCACACGGTGGCCCAGGCTGTGCAGGTGTGCGGCAGCAGCGAAACCGCCATTGCCGCCGCCCAGGATTGCTACGGTGGTCATAAGCTCAACCTCCGTCTCTTACTAACCCTGCCATTCGGCAAAGCCATCTGGTATCAGTGCATGATGACGCCGCCATCAACGACACAGGTCTGGCCGGTAATGAAATCGCTTTCGGGAGAAGCCAGGAAGAGCAAGACGCCTACCAGATCCTCCGGTAGCATTTCGCGTTTGATCGCTCTCCCCTGGGCAAGCTGCGCAAGATAATCCGCACGGTTCAGGAGCCTGGAGGACTCGTTGGAGACCAGGCCCGGCGCAATGGCGTTGACGCGGATATTGTCGCTGCCCAGCTCTTTCGCCAGCGCGCGCGTCAGGCCGACGACGGCAGCCTTTGAGGCGACATAGTGGGCAAACCCTGGCGCGCCATTATCGACCACCGCCGAGGCGATATTGATAATCTTGCCATAGCCGCGCTGCCGCATATAAGGATAAACAGCCCGCACGCACAGCCACACGCCTTTCGCATTGACCGCCATAACCCTGTCCCACTCCTGCGCAGTGATCTCCGCAAAATGCTTTTTGCTTTGCAAGGCGGAGTAGAGGGCGGCGTTATTCACCAGGATATCAAGCGAGCCGAACGTTTCCCGGGCGGTTTGCGCCATGCGGGCCGTGTCCTCTTCGCTCGTCACATCGGTTTTGACGAAGATTGCTTGCGCACCTGCCTCGTTGTTCAGAGCGCGGGCCAGCGCTTCACCGGCCTCTGTGAGCACATCGGCGATTACGACATTGGCTCCCTCCCGCGCCAGCTCCCGCGCATAAACGGCGCCAATACCGCTGGCCGCGCCGGTAACGATGGCAGTTTTTCCGGAAAATCGCATGGTCATGCCTCCCCTTGCTCAGTCGTCTATGCTATAGCGTGCGAGCTTTTGCTCATCCACCTGGACACCCAGGCCAGGCCCCTGCGGCACCAGGACCGCGCCATCCTCGTAGCCAAAGGGCGCGCTGATGATATCGTCGAGGTAGTAGACGCCGGCGATCTGGCCTTGCAGCGCCTCGGCGGGGCGGCTGACGGGGCAGACGCTCGCCAGTTCGGCGATGCGCGTCGCGGCGCCCAGGTGCAGGTTAGCCGCGTTTCCGACGCCCATCTCTATCGAGCCGCCGATGTCGCAGCGCAACCCCGCCGCTTCCGCTGCCGCCGCGACCTCGCGCGCGCGAAAGAGACCGCCGGGCTTGGTGACATAGAGCGAGATCAGTTCAGCCGCGCGCAGGGCATGGATACGCAGGATGTCGTGGGCGGTCCAGGCGCTCTCGTCGGCCATCACAGGCACGCTCACGCGCCGGGCGATGGCAGCCATGTCCTCAAGGTCGGCAACCGGTTGTTCGGTAAAAGCGATGTCATAAGGTATCATCGCCTCGGTGGTGCGAATAGCCTCGCTGACCGAACGATAGCCCTCATTGGCATCCACACGAATGCGCACGTCGGGGCCGAGAGCGCTGCGCAACATGCGCACCAACTCGATATCACGTCGCGGATCAAGTCCTGTCTTGGCCTTGATCGTCTTTGCCCCTTCGGCAACCGCCTGCTCGGCCTCGGCGACGGCGCGGTTATTCTCCATGATGCCCAGGCTGTGCGCGATTTCGATGCGATCACGGTGCGCACCGCCCAGTAATTGATACACCGGGACGCCGAGCGCCTGACCGGCCAGATCGTAGAGCGCGATATCAACAGCCGCTCTGGCGTAGGGATGTCCCTTGACGACACGATCCATTGCAGCGTGCAGCGGCCCGATCTCCAGCGGAGAGCGTCCCTTGATGAGCGGAAAGAGGTAATCGGAGATGATGTGGCGCACCGTCTGCGGCGTCTCGCCATAATAAGCCATGTGGGCGCCGCCCCAGGTAGCGATGGCCGGCGCCTCGCCCCAGCCGACCAGCCCCTCATCGGTCTCCAGTCGCAGCAGGAGATGACTGCCGATAGGCGTGTTCATCTTGCTGGCCCAGTTATGGACGCGGCGCGGAGGCAATTTGATGCAATAGCAGCGATAGCCGGTTATCTTCATGGTCGTTTTACCTCATGCCGGGATGACATACAGTTCGCTTTCATCGTACTGATCGGTAATCAGCTCGTAGCCATCCCCGGTCAGAATAACCTCATCTTCCAGTTGCACGCCCCAGTGTTCGGGATACCAGCAAAGCGGCTCGATACACATCACCATGCCCGGCTGCAACTGAATATCGGTATAGGGGCCGATATACGGCTCCTCGTGCAGTGTCAGCCCCAGGCCGTGGCCCAGAAACTTGATCGGCGGCAGGTTCCAGCGCTCCATCTGCTCCGCGTAGCGCTGGTACATCGCGCGCGTGCTCGCGCCGGGGCGCAGGGCAGCGAGGGCGACCTTGCGCGCCTCGACCAGATGGCTCCAGGCGCGCAGTTGTTCGTCGGTAGCCCGGCCAATAACAGCGGTGCGCGCCACATCGGAGTAGTAATTGCCGCCGGTGCCGATTACGTCCACGCGCACGATGTCGCCGTGTCGCAGTGGGCGACGCGTCGGCGCGGCATTGGCGAAGCCGCTGCGCTCACCGGCGCCGACCACCAGCATCGTGAGCCGATCACCGCCATTGGCAAGATACGCCTCGGTAATCAATTGACCCAGTTCGACCTCCGTCATACCGGCGCGCGCCTGCTCAAAGGCTGCGCGCGCTGCACGCTCGGCGGCTTTGCCTATCTGGCGCAACTTCTGCAACTCGCCAGGCGTTTTGATAAGGCGCAGTCGCTGGAGCAGATCGTCGATGGGTATAAGCGCGGCCTGTGGCAAAGCCGTGCGCAAGGTTTCGTAGCTTTTGATCGAGAGCGCTGTGTATTCGATGCCGATCCTCCCGCTGCCCAACCCGGCAGCATGCAGGCAGTCAGCCAGCACGCGCACCGGGTCCTCGGTGAACTCGTTGTAAGCAACGACCTGCTCGATGCTGCTATTGCTGCTGACAAAGCTTTCTTCGATATTGACGGTGATAATCTGTGGCGCGCCCTCGCAGGGCACGAGGCAGAACACGAGGCGATGGCGCACAATGGCCTGCGATGGCACCACGACATCGGCGGTATAGGCGATGTTTTCGGGCGACGCTATCACCAGTGCGTCAAGATTCTGCTCGCGCATTGCGGCGCGCTGCTTCTGAATGATCTCCATTGACATGCTGTAATTCGTTTCCTTGCTAGATACCCCGCTTAATCGTGGCATTCGATATGCACACCATCGGGATCGAGGAAGTAAATAGAAGTTCCGTAGTGCGTGAGCTTCGGCCCATCATAGATAGTGACGCCGGCGGCGCGCAGGTCCCGTTCCAGGGCCGCGATATCGGCAACTTTAAACGCGACGTGCTCCAACGCCTGACCCTGCTCACTGCGGACGCGCTTGCCTTCTTCCGTCAGTTCGGTGAGTCCCAGCCCTTCCCGCATGACCACCAGCGGACGCCCATCGCGGAAGACGCTGCGCTCCCTGACATGGAAACCAAGCACGCCGGTGTAAAATTGTTCGGCGCGCGCCAGGTCGCCGGTCTGCAATAACAGGTGCGAGACACCGCGTATCTCTGCCATAATGTCATCCTCCCGCGCGCCGCCGCAGGCGGCACGCACAACAAGAGTTTGTCGGGTTCCAGTTCGCCTGCGCGATATGCCCTCGACCCGCGCTCGCTAATGCTGAGTACCGGGCGGGGAAATTTCGCGATCAACGCCCAGTAAGCCTGCGCGCGCCCAGTTCTCTCTGGCTACCTCATGGATAATCACATGCAGACCATCCGGCCTGGCCCCTGCATGCTCGATCATAGCATCGGTGATCGCTCGCACCAGCGCGCGCTTCTGCTCAAGCGTGCGCCCTTCGTACATCTCTACGATCACAACCGGCATAACTCCCTCCTTTGCTTTGCCAGGAACCGAATTTACTCATTACATAAAGTATTACTGATCTGCATGCTGCGCCTCATGCTTTTTCGTCTCCTGCTCCACGTCACGTAGTACGCTATCGAAGTGCTGGTGCAGCGCGGCCTGTGCAGCGAGCGCATCGCGCCGCTCGATGGCCTCGATGATAGATGCGTGATCGCGCAGCGAGCGGCCAAGCCGATCCGGCAGACTGAAGACGGCGACGCGATCATTTGTCAGGACGGCATTGAGCGATGAGAGAAGCTGCTCCAGGATCGGGTTGCCGCTGGCGGCAACAATGGCGCCGTGAAACTGACTATCCAGCAAGGAAACTTCATCGAGTTTACCGCAGGCTCCGGCGATGCGCATCGCCTCCAGCAGCCGGCGCAGTCGCTTCACCAGATCTGGCTTTGCCTGCTCGGCTGCCAGCCCGGCGGCCTTCGTTTCCAGTGCCTCGCGTACCTGCAACAGATGGATCAGATCCTGGTGGTGGGCGGTATACCACATACTCCACATTGTGGACAGGTTGTGCTCCGGTATCTTACCGGTGACATAGCTCCCGCTCCCATGACGCACTTCGATAAGTCCCACCGCCTCAAGCGTGCTGATGGCTTCTCGTACCAGGGTACGGCTCACACCCAGCAGTTCGGCCAGCTTGCGCTCGCTCGGCAGGCGGTCTCCGGGGGCAAAGTGGCCGGTCTCGATAAGATTCCGCAGTTGTTCAGCCGCGCTGCTGCGGGCATTCGAGAGATGAAGCGGCTTGATCGCCGTTTCAGTTTCAGGATCTGATCTACTCATAACTCGGGCTTCCTTCCTCAAAAAAACTCAAAGTATAGAAATGAGGCAGCTATCAAGTGCCAGCCTCGCGCACCTTCCTGGCCTCTTCTGGCGAGGCGGCGATAATCATTAGCGGCGCCCCAACCGGGACGGTCTCGCCATCTTCAACCAGCACACGGGCGACCACTCCGCTGTAGGGTGATGTCAACTCCACGTTCGTCTTCTCCGTCTCGACGATACAGAGCACATCCCCGTTCTGCACTGGCTCATCCTCGCCGACCATCCATTCCTGGATCGTGCCCTCTTCCATCGTGAGGCCCCACTTCGGCATGATGACGGTTTCTGCCATGAACGCTCCTTTCTCCAGAAACAGCCGGGATAATCAGGCGCGTCCTGCGGCGACAACTGCGCGTAAGCCACTGGCGATGCGTTCCTCACCGGGGATGACAAAGTTCTCCAGTTCGGGCGCGTAGGGCATGGGTGTATTCGTCCCGGCGATGCGTTTGATCGGCGCCTTGAGCAGATCGAAGCACTCTTCGGCGGCGATAGCGGCAACCTCGGCTCCAAAGCCGTTGCGCCGGGGTGCCTCGTGGACGATGACGAGGCGCCCTGTCTTTTCCAGTGAGCGCCGCAGGCCCTCACGGTCAAATGGCACCAGACTGCGCGGATCCCATACCTCCACCGAGATGCCTTCCGCTGCCAGCGCCTGCGCGACCTTGAGCGCGCGCGGTACCATAGAGAGGTAGGCGACCAGTGTGATATCGCTTCCCTCACGCAGCACCCGGCCCTCGCCCAGCGGGATCGTATATTCGTCGGGAGGCACTTCGCCCTTGCTATTATAGAGCAATTTATGCTCGAAAAACAGCACCGGATCGGGATCGCGCAGTGCACTCTTCATCAGCCCCTTTGCATCGTATGGCGTCGCTGCCGTGACGATTTTGAGGCCCGGCGTTGCCGTAAACCAGGCTTCCAGGCTTTGCGAATGCTGAGCGGCTGTGGCGCCCGCTGTGCCTGTGACCATGCGGATGACCAGGGGCACGCTGGTGCGGCCTCCAGTCATATAACGAAACTTGGCTGCCTGGTTGACGATCTGATCCATTGCCAGGGTAGCAAAGTCGCTAAACATGATCTCCGCGACGGTGGGTACGCCCAGCAGGGCGGCTCCGGTTGCCGCGCCGATAACGGCCTCCTCCGAAATAGGCGTATCGCGCACACGTTCATCGCCGAAGCGCTTCCACAGCCCCTGTGTGACGCCGAAGACGCCTCCCGACTCCCCGATATCCTCACCCAGCAGCAGCAGCGATGGATCGCGCGTCATCTCTTCTTCCAGCGCCTCGCGAATCGCCTGGGCATAGCTGATGCGGCGCAGTTTTGCCCTGCCCTGATCGCTGACGCTCTGTGCAGTCGTCGTCATAGCAACGCTCTCCCTTCGTAGCTCTCCACAAAGACATGCTCCAGGGCCTCTTCGGGATCTGGATGCGCTGAGGCTTTAGCGAACTCAATGGCCTCGTCCAACTGCTGCTCGACATCCTGCTGCAAGGCATGCAGTTCCTCGTCGGAGCATATGCCATCGGCGATGAGGCGGCGCCGGAAGTTCACGATTGGATCGGCCTCCATCCAGAATGCAACCTCTTCGGGCGGGCGATAGTAGCCCATATCCCCTTCATAGTGCCCGCGATGGCGGTACGTCTTGCACTCGACCAGCGTTGGCCCGCGTCCCCTGCGCGCATCCTCCGCCGCCTTGCTGACGACGCGGAAGACATCGAGCACATCGTTTCCATCGGCAATCAGGCCCGGTATAGCATAGGCAGAGGCGCGCGCGGCGATATCGCGGATCGTCTGATGCTTATGCTGCGGCGTAAATTCGCCGTAGAGATTGTTTTCACAGATGAAGATGACCGGCAGGCGCCACAGCGCTGCCAGGTTGAGCGCTTCGTGAAAGGCGCCCTGGTTCGAGGCGCCATCGCCGAAGAAGGTGACGGCAACGCCACCGGCGCGCTGCCCGCGTGGATCGGCGGGATCGCGCCCGGCAAGCGCGGGCGCCTGCTGCAAGGCCAGCGCGGCCCCCACCGCGATAGGGATGCCGCCACCGACGATACCATTGGCGCCGATGATGCCAAGTGCTATGCTGGCAATATGCAGCGAGCCGCCTTTTGCCTGATTGTAGCCATCGCGCCTGGCGAACAGTTCGGCGTACATCCTCGCGGGATCGCCGTCGCGCGCCAGGATGTGGCCGTGCCCGCGATGGGTGCTGGTGATGTAATCATGCGGGCCAAGCGCGGCGCATGCGCCCACCGCCACCGCCTCCTGCCCGATATAGGGATGCAGGAAACCGGGAATGAAGCCCGTACTGCGCAGTTCGGCGGCGCGCTCCTCGAAGCGGCGTATCAGCACCATTTTGCGATAGAGGGCGCTGAGGAATTCGCGCGTGTAGGTTGTCGTCAGGGATTCCATGATGGTTCGTCGTCCTGTCTGAGGTATAACTTCATGCAAGAGTCTTGCTGACTCCCCACTATGTAGTGGGAGAGAATCGCCGTGCGCACCCCGGACCACGCCAGGGGCGCCCGCCCCTGGACCTGCGCTATGTCTGGTACAGTCCTCCATTGACGTGCAGTGCCTGGCCGGTGATATAGCCCCCGTCCGGGCCGCACAGGAAGGCCACCATGCCTGCAATATCATCGGGCGTGCCCAGGCGGCCCAGCGGGATCTCCTTTGGGCGTTCGCTCAAGAACTGCCCCGGCTGCTTATGGTCGCGCTCGGCTATCGCCTGATCGACCATCTCAAGCATCGGACTCATGATATTGCCGGGACAGAGGGCATTGACGCAGATATTGTAGGGTGCCAGGTCGATTGACATCGAGCGCGTCAGGCCCAGCACGCCGGCCTTGGATGCGCAATAGGCCGCATCGCTGCCAAAGGCGATATAGCTCATCATCGACGCCTGGTTGATAATACGTCCCCAGCGCTGAGCAATCATGTCCGGGGCAACCGCGCGGGCACAGAGCAACTGCCCGGTCAGGTTCACGGCAAGGCTGAGATACCAGTCCTCCAGCGATGATTCCAGCAGAGGAGTACTGCGATAGACGCCGGCATTGTTGACCAGAATAGTAATCGGTCCTGACTCGCTTCTGGCTTGCTCTACAGCAGCATTGACGGCGGCCTCGGTGCGCACATCGAGCAGCAAAGGCAGGGCGCGCCCGCCTGCGGCCCGAATCTCGCCGGCGACCTGCGTGACATTGCCTTCGTCCACGTCGCCGACAATGACCGCTGCTCCCTCGCGTGCCAGGCGCAGGGCAATGCCACGACCTATGCCGCGCCCGGCGCCGGTTACTAATGCAGTGCGTCCTTCAAGTGTCATATCCACCTCTTTTCAAGATCGGCAATCCGTTTCGTGCGCAGCCGCGCGATGTATCGCGCATGGAAGCGCGTCGGAAGGCCAGCGGGCGCGAGCAAGCGCGCGGCTGCGCACCGGAGAACAATCCCGATTTTGATTGTTCAATTTCATGTTTTATGCTGGCGTGCTTTCCGGGTGTGCGCCAGCCATCAACAGGCCGAGCCGCGTCAGATCAACCCCGGCAGCCGGCATCGTTTCCACGATATGGCCTTCATAGATCACGCTGATAGTATCGCTGAGCGCCAGGATCTCATCCAGGTCTGAGGAGATCAACAGGACTGCGCAGCCCCGGTCTCGCGCCTCTACAATGCGGCTGTGGACATAGGAGATGGCGCCCACATCCAGGCCGCGCGTCGGCTGCATGGCGATCAGCAGCGCCGGGTCTCGCCCCAGCGCACGCGCCAGCACCGTCTTTTGCTGGTTGCCGCCAGAAAGGGTGCGGATAACCGTCGTTGGCCCCGGGGCGCGTACATCGAACATGAGCATCAGTTCGCGCGCGCGCTTTGTAATGGCATCGAAGCGCAGCCAGCCCTGCCGCGCGTAGGGTTCGCGATCAAAGGCATCCAGCACCATGTTCTCGGCAACCGTCATATCAAGGATGAGTCCCTGCGTATGACGATCCTCGGGAATATGCGCCAGGCCCAGATTAATGCGCTGCTCGGTATCCAGAGCGGAGATATCACGCTGTTGGAAAATAATCTGGCCCTGCTGCACGCGGCGCAGGCCCATGATGACCTCCGCCAGTTCACCCTGGCCGTTGCCATCAACTCCCGCCAGGCCGTGAATTTCGCCGGCGCGCAACTCAAGCGAGAGATTGCGCAGCTCCGGGTGGCCCGCTGCCCCGCTGGCGCACACATCCCTGAGCTGCAACTGTACCGCGCCAACCGGGGCAGGTCCCTTCTCAACTTGTAGCGAGATCGCGCGCCCGACCATCAGTTCGGCCAGTTCAACGGTGGTCGCCTGTCCGGTATCAAGCGTCCTGACTACGCGACCAGCTCTCATGACCGTTACGCGGTCACTGATCTCCAGCACCTCTTTGAGCTTGTGACTGATAAAGATTACCGTCGCGCCACTATCGCGCAGGCGGCGCAGCAGCCGAAAGAGTTCCTCGGTCTCCTGGGGTGTCAGTACCGCCGTCGGCTCGTCGAGAATAAGGATGCGTGCGCCACGATAGAGCGCCTTGATAATCTCCACCTTTTGCTGCTGGCCGACAGTAATGCGCTCGACTTTTTCGCTGAGCGCAACTCCGAGCGAAAAGTCGCGGCAGAGCGGCTCGATCTGGCGCGTCGCCTGCTCAAGATCCAGCAGCGGCGGACGAGGCGAGCGCATACCGAGCACAATATTTTCCAGGATCGAGAGCGCCGGAATCAGCATGAAGTGTTGATGTACCATGCCAATGCCCAGTTGCAGGGCCTGGCGCGGCGAGTCGATGCTCACCGGCTGGCCGTGCAGGCGGATCTGGCCGGCGTCGGGATGATAGAGGCCATAGACGATATTCATGAGCGTGGTTTTGCCGGCCCCGTTCTCGCCGAGCAGGGCGTGAATTTCGCCGGGGCGGATTGCCAGGCTCACATGATCGTTAGCCAGCACGCCCGGAAAGCGCTTCACAATATGGCGCAGTTCCAGCACATAATCCTCGGTGAGCTGCTCCGCCGGTGCCTCTTTCTCCGCCGCTTCGCCATCCTCGCTGGCTGGTCCCATCGTTTTGCGACCCTCCCGCACATAGGGCACACCGCTGGCCGCCGGGCCACGTACATAGCGCATGAAGAGCACGAGAGCCACAAAGGTAATCACGTAGGGCAGCATTTCGAGCAGTTGGAATGGTATGGCGACGCCATATGCCTGCAAACGGATCTGCAAGGCGTCGCCCAGCCCGAACAGCAGCGTGCCCAGCAGAATGCCCAGTGGATGCCAGCGTCCGAAGACGATGGCCGCGAAGGCGACATAGCCACGTCCGGCGGTCATGTTCTCCTGGAAGGCATTCACACCGCTCGCGCTGACCAGGGCCGCTCCGGCTGCCCCCGCCAGCGCTCCACTGATGACCAGAGAGAGATACCGCACACGATTGACATTCACCCCCACAGTATCGGCGGCGCGCGGGTGCTGTCCTACGGCGCGCAGCGTCAGCCCCCACGAGGTGCGAAACAGCACGAACCAGATAATGGGCACGAGCGCCAGCGCGAGGTACACCAGGATATTCAGGCTGAAGAAGGCCGCGCCCAGATAGGGCAGGCTGCTCAGGACAGGGATCGACACGGCATTGAAGCCCGGCGCGGAAGGAAATTGCGAGGCCGTGCCAAATTGCAAGCGGAAAATGTACGCGGTGATCGCCAGGGCGAAGAGATTCAGCCCGACTGCGCTCACGATCTGGTCGGCGCGCAGCGACACGGAGAACCATGCATGGATCAGTCCGACAACAACGCCAACCACCATTGCCGCCAGCAGACCGACCCAGGGGCTATGGCCGGCCAGCGCACCTATGTAGGCGGCCAGGGCGCCGCAGAGCATCATTGCCTCCAGCGCCAGGTTGAGCACTCCGGCCAGTTCGTTAATCAGGCCGCCCAGGGCAGCGAGCAGGAGCGGAGTCATAGCGACCAGGGCCGCCGCCACGAATTCGGGCGTGGTGAGGATCAGCGCTGCACTGCCGAGGTCGTGACGCGTTGTGGTATTACCGCTGAGCCTTCCCAGCAAGGCCAGCAGTACGAGGGCCAGGACCACAGCCAGCGCGGCCCATCCCCACGAGCGTGTCAATCGCTTTCCCATAACGGTATGTCTTCCTCCTCCGTCCTACTCGGTATCCAGCGCCGCGCCGCTATCCGGCGTGGCCTGGCGCGTCGGGTTGAGCGCCGCGAGCGTTTCCAGCGCTGGTTCCGTCTCCTGCTCTCTCCGCGCGCTCTGCCAGCGCCGCGCCAGCGAGAGAATCACCGGCGACGAGGCGGCGAGCACAGCCAGGATCGCCAGCGTGCGCACGATATCGGCAAGCTGCGAGGGCAACTGGGCTATCGCTTCCATCGCCGAAGCCCCGTTAGCCAGCGCCGCGAAGAAGAGGGCCGCGAGGCCAACGCCGAAAGGATTGAGCACGCCCAGCAACGCGACGGCGATGGCGTCGTAACCGGTAGTGGGCGCAAAACCGGTCACAAGCTGGTAACGATAGCCCAGGATTTCCGCCGCGCCAGCCAGCCCGGCCAGCGCTCCGCTGATACAGAAGGTCAGCAGGTAGACGCGATTGGTATGCACTCCGGCATGGCGCGCCGCTTCGTTATTCAACCCGACCATCTTGATGCGCTGGCCGAAGACGGTGTAACGCAGCACGATGAACATGGCGATCATCGCCAGCAGCGCCAGAAAAAAGCTCGCGTTCAGATCGCTGCCCTGTACCAGCCCTGGATATGTTGCGTTGGAGGCAACCGCCCAGGAGGTAGGCGCAGCAACGAAGCCGGGCGCTTTAACCGGTCCGGCGATCATGAAATCGATGAAATAGATGCCGATATAGTTCAGCAGGATGGTCGTAATGACCTCGTTGATGCCGTAGCGTATTCTCAAGAAAGCTGCCGGCAATGCCCACAGGCCGCCGGCAAGAAAACCGGCCAGCGTCGCCAGCAGCAGGTGCAGCGGGCCGGGCAATCCCGCGAACTGACCGCCAACGATCACCGCGGCCAGCGCTCCCAGATACTCCTGACCAACGGCTCCAATATTGAAAGCCCCGGCGCGGAAAGCCATGGCAATGCCCAGCCCGATCAGCAGCAGCGGCGTCGCCGTATTGAGCGTCTCGGCGAATTGCGGAACATTGCCAAAGGCGCCCTGAAAGAGTACGCTATAGGCGTACAACGGGTTAAAGCCGCTCAAAAGCATCACGATGGAGCCAATCAGCATGGCCGCGAGCAGAGAGAGCAGCGGTAACACAGCCGCCATAAAGGGTATCCGCATGCGGCGCGAGGGCCGGCGTACATTCTCGGTATTGGTGCCTGCTGCCATAACGCAACCTTCCTGGGGGCGGGGAGGACAGGCCGTGGATCAAATTCGTCTCTCCCCGCTCCTGATCTCCACAGAATCAGCGCTCAGGGGTTACGATGCCGGGGGATAGAGCGGCCCGACCTGGAGCTTTCCGGCCAGGTATTGCTGGACGGCAGCCTCGACCTTTGTGCGCACGTCCTGCGGCACCTCGTTGCCCCACTTGCCCAGGTGCTGCACCCCTTCCTTGAAGCCGAAAGTGTAGAGACTCTTCGTGAGTTGTTTGTCTTTGTAAAGTTTGGCGATCTGCACATATAGCCCCGGCACTTCCTGCACACCGCTGGTAATAATGGTATCGGGAGCGAGATCGTAGGCGTCTGTTGACCAGCCTGCGACCACCAGCGCGCCCCGCTGTCTGGCAAGCTGAATCGCCGGTCCGTCGAAGGCATTGCCCATGATGCAGAGCACATCGGAGCCGCGATCAAGCTGCGCCTGCGTTACCTGCTGGCCCTTGACGACATCATCATAGGAGCCAACATAGGCCACGCTCACGCTGGCGTTCGGATTGACCGAGGCCACGCCCTTCTCGAAGGTGTTAACATCGGCTGTTACCTGCGGAGCCTGTACGGCGGCAACGATCCCAATCTTGCCCTTCTTAGACATCAGGCCCGCAGCCATGCCGGTGAAATAGCCCAGTTCACCAAAACGAAACTCGGTGCCGGTAATATTCGGAGGCGTGCCGGGACCATTGATGAGGATAAAGTGGCTGTTCGGAAACTCAGGCGCGACAGTTTTGATGGAGTCCGCATACTCGAAGCCGTGCGCAAAAATCAAGTTGTAGCCCTGGCGCCCGTACTGGCGCAGGACATTGGCCTGTTCGGCCTGAGATACGTTTTCAGAATAAGCGTAGGGCCAGTTCAGTTGTTGCTTGATCGCTTGAACACCCTTGAGGCCGTCTTCGTTCCAGCTTTTATCGTTGACCGGCCCGCTCGTAACCATTGCAACCCTGACCTGCTGGCCGCTACCGCTACCCGTGCTGGAGCCGCCGTTGGCTGTACCCTGGCTACCACAGGCGGCCAGGATGACGAGCAGTAGAAGTAAAGGCGCGCAGGAAATTCGGATGAATCGCATCATAGCCAGCGACCTTTCGTAATCAGTGCTAAAACGACGGTTGTAAGCAAATAGCGGCGGCATGCGTTACCGCGTTGTCGCTCGTACACCCTCTGTCTGCTTATCACCTCCTTGCTTTCTATGATCTTATGCCATCGGGCGCATAGTTATGCATGCATGGCTCTGACGGGTGGCGGAAAAGGAAACACGCTGCGAATGGCCGCCAGCACCTCCTCTGTTGGATGATCGCCGGGAACGCACTCGAAGCCGACGATCCCGTCGTAGCCGAGTGCCAGCATCTCGCGATAGATGCTGGCAATATTGATCTCACCGCTGCCAGGCGCACCACGGCCCGGGGCATCAGCGATATGAATGGCGCCGACACGTCCGATGGTTGTACGCAGGTTGTTGAGTAAATTGCCTTCGTTGATCTGCTGGTGAAACAGATCAAAAACAAGTTTCAGCCGGGGATAATTGATGCGTTCCAGCAAGGCGTAAGCATCCAGCACGCTGCGCAGCAGATAGCCGTGAACATGCAACTTGCTGAGAGGCTCGATCAGTAGATCAACGTCCACGCCCGAAGCGGCGACCAGATCGACAAGCTTGCGCAGCCCTTCCTCCAGATCAGCCCAGCGCTCGGCCTCGCTCTGTGGCCGCGCGGCAGGCACCACACGGCCACCGGGTCCAACCTCGTCGGTCTGCACAAAAAGAGCGCGTACACCGCAGCGCGCGGCCATCTCTAACGATGCGCTGAACTGGTCCAGGACAATAGCGTGATCGGCGGCATCGGTGAGCGATCCCTTGCGGGAGCCAAATACCGAGAAAATAAATATCCCATGATCGCGGGCAATGGCGGCAAGGCTGGCGATATCCTTATCAATCCAATCCCAGAAATCTACACCTGCGAAACCGGCATGTGCGGCGGCAGCGATGCGCTGCTCTACCGGCAATTCTCGCCAGAGAAATTGATAGTGTGGCTCTCCAGCAATCGACTCGATCATAGCGCTGTATTGCATATGATCCCCCTTCGTCGGTGCAGCTTCAATCGCCCTCTGGTAGACTCATCATACCACTTGTGAAATAAAATAAACCAGCCTGGCAAAAGAAAAGGAACGAAGCTCTACTCAAATGCTCTCAAATGTGGTATACTTACCATACCACTTTTAGAAGCGTTCGTCAAGTCCCTCTCTCCACAGCGGGAGCATTCTACGCAGGGTGGTCCTCGCGGCCATCTAGAAGAGGAGCTATATGAATTTGCAGATCGATCCTCAAGAGACAGCCGTACTGGTTATCGACGTACAGAACGCTTTTTGCCATCCCCAGGGCACGCTCGGCATCAGTGGCGCCGACCTGAGCATGCTCACCGCCTGTATCGATCCTATCTATCGGCTGGTCGAAGCCTGCAAGGCGCGTGGCATCCCCGATATCTGGACGATCCAGCATCACTTCGTCGAAGATCATACGCGCGCGCTGCACAAGATTACGCCGCACACACAGAAACGCGCCCGTATTGCCTGCCAGCCGGGCACCTGGGACGCGGAGATTGTGGAGGAACTGAAACCCCTGATCGACGAGCGCAGTCACCTCATTGAGAAGCACAAATTCAGTGCCTTCTATGGAACACGCCTGGAGGTACTGCTGCGCATCCTGGGGCGGCGCACGCTGCTGATCGCGGGTACGACGACCAATGCCTGTGTCGATACGACGGTGCGCGAGGCATATATGCGCGACTACGATCTGCTGATCGTCAGCGACTGCGTGGCGGGCGTGAATCGCGCCTGGCACGAGATGGCCCTGGCCGTCTGGGAACGCTATGTGGGCGCCGTTATCACGCTTGATGAAGCGCTGGCGGCGCTGCCAGAAAAATAGGAGCGCGGAGAGTTCATCCCTGGTTTCCCCTGTTCCTGATCTTTATTGCAAGTCTATTTCGGCGCTAGAAACGAGGACACAGCCACATGCCTAAACTCGATCTCTTACTGAAAAACTGTCACATCGTAACCCCGGCGGCGGTCTTCGACGGCTGGGTAGCGGTGCGCGATGGCAAGATCGTCGCGCTCGGCGACGGAGAGAGCATGCCGGCGGCTGAGGAGGTAATCGACGGCGGCGGCCACTACCTGCTGCCAGGGCGCATCGAGCCGCATATCCACCTCGGCGTCCATTATCCCTTCGACGTTGATGTTGAGCAGACCAGCGCGGCGGCTGTTGCGGGCGGCACGACGGTGATGATGCCCCACAACCGTGCCAAAGTCTCTTATCTAGAAGCCTACCCTCGTTGGGAGAAGATCATCGCCGAGCGCTCTTTTTGCGATCTGGTCATTCACCTCCAGATCCAGAATCGCCAGCACATCGACGAGATCCCCATCTATCACGAGCGCTTCGGCGTACTCTGCTACAAGTTACACCTTGATTATCGCGCGAAATCCGTGGCCGAACTGGATATCGAGCCACTCGACGACGGCGATGTCTACCTGACGATGCAGCAGTGCGCGCCTTTTGATGGCATCGTCGCCCTGCACTGCGAAGATGTGGAGATTGTGCGCTATACGCTGCCAGCAGTGCAGGCCAGCGGGCGCAGGGATCTGCAAGCCTGGAGCGATGGCAGGCCGGCCTTCTGCGAGGTGGCCGACATGCACACGATGGCCTATCTGAGCGAGTTGATGAACTGCCGGGCGCTGGTACTGCATATGAGCACGGCCGATGGCCTTGACGCGGCTGCTAAATGGACGAAAAAGCCGCTCATCCTGGAAACACTGGTGCAGTTCCTGACCGTCTTCCCCGAAGAAGCCGGCAGCCGCATTGGCGCCATTGGCAAGATGAATCCGCCGCTGCGCGACCGCGCCAACGGCGAGCGCCTCTGGGCCGGTCTGCGCAGCGGCGCTATCGCCACCATCGGCACCGACCACATCGCTTGCGATAAGCACGAAACCGACGACCTGTGGACCGTGACCGCCGGCATGCCAGGTATCGAGGTGGCGCTGCCGGTGCTCATCTCAGAAGGCGTGCATAAGGGCCGCATCAGCTTGCAACAACTGGTACAGATCATCAGCGAAAACCCGGCAAAACTTTTTCACATTGATGACCGCAAGGGCGCTATTGCAGTGGGCAAAGACGCTGATATGGTGCTGCTAGACATGAACGAGGAGCGTGTTATCAGTCCGCAGACGACATTCTCTCCGCTCAAGACGCCGGCTAACGGCATGACCGTCAGGGGCTGGCCGAAAATGACGATCAAGGGCGGCCAGGTTGTCTTCCGCGACGGGCAGCTTGTTGCAAAGCCGGGCTGTGGTCGCGTGCTGCGTTCGTATTAGCCCTCATGCTCCGAGAAAAGGAACCTGCCTATGACACGCATGCTGATCGAGAACGTCGATTATCTGCTCACCGTCGATGCTCACAATACCGTGCTGCAACATGCTTCGCTGGTGATCGAGGATAGCCGCATCGCGGCGCTGGGGCCGGCACACGAGATCGCCGGGCGCTATCGCGGGGTTGTGTTTGATCGCGTCATTGATGGGCGTCACACCCTGCTCATGCCCGGTCTGGTCGAGGCGCACGTCCACCTCTACGAAGAGTTCAGCCGGGGCCTGTTCCCCGACAACCTCTCCACACGGCCCTGGGTCTTCAACTGGGCCAAGCCCTTCTATGCGGCGGTTGACGAGGAGAGCGAACACTGGAGTACGCTGCTTGCCTGCCTGGAAATGATCAAGACCGGCACCACCTGCTTCCTCGATATGGGTTCACAGAACGATGCTGGTATCACGGCGCGCGCGGCTGAACAGGCCGGCCTGCGCGGCATCGTGGGGCGTCACGCTGCCGATGTGAAGCCGGAG
This sequence comes from Ktedonobacteraceae bacterium, assembly GCA_035294325.1. Classification (GTDB taxonomy): domain Bacteria; phylum Chloroflexota; class Ktedonobacteria; order Ktedonobacterales; family Ktedonobacteraceae; genus DATGLE01. The sequence continues at coordinate 31,184 of DATGLE010000117.1, forward strand.
GTCATCCCGCCCTACTGGTCCGAAGAGATGGTTGCCCATCACTTCTTCCGCGATGCCGATGAGGCGCTGGCGGCGCTGGAGGAGTGCGTGCACAGATGGAATGGCTATGCCGATGGCCGTATTCGCTGCTGGGTCAATATCGAGGGCAAGGAGCCTTGTAGCCCACAACTGCACAAGGGGGCGCGCGAACTGGCTGCACGCCTGGGTGTGGGCACTACCTATCATATCGCTTCCTCCATTGAGGAGGCGCGCGTCAGCGAGAAGAAGTACGGGATGTGGCCGGTGCAGCGCCTTGCGCAGATGGGGGCGCTGGGGCCAAATCTGGTGCTGGCGCACGCCGTGGCGCTCAAGGATGAAGAGGTCGCGCTGCTGGCCGGGCACGGGACCAAAGTCGCCTTCTGCCCCGGCACGTCGCTCAAAATTGCCAAAGGCGCCACCAGGATCGGGAAATACCCGGAGATGCTGGCCGCCGGTGTCACGGTGGCCCTCGGCTGCGATGGCGTTTCGGCGGCCGGGGCGCTCGATATGATGCGCCAGCTCTACCTGGTCGCGGGACTCTTTAAAGACGCGCGTATGGACGCGGAGATGATCCCGGCCACACAGGCGGTGCGTATGGCGACCATCAATGGCGCGCAGGCGTTGCTGTGGGACGACGAGATCGGCTCGGTGGAAGTCGGCAAGCGCGCCGACCTGATTATGTTCGATCTGGAGCAGGTGGAGTGGGTGCCCTGCCACGATCCCGTACAAACACTGGTCTATGCGGCAACCGGCAGCAGTGTAAAAAACACGATCATCAACGGGACGCTGGTGATGGAGAAGCGCAAGGTGCTCACGCTGGATGAAGAGGAAATTCTGGAGCAGGCGCGGCGGCTCGCGCCCAGAGTCGTCGAACGGGCTGGCCTCAAGCGCGGCCTGACGCCCGTGACGACCACGCTCTACGATTGAAAGAGATCGAAATGTACGCATCAGCCACGCTCTGAGGCTCCGATATATGGTGCGAGCGTATGTGATACTCTTCCGAAAAAAAGGCTTATTCTTTACTATCGCGCGTATTTAGAATGTGGGTGATTGCTGGCATGCCTGCGGGCGAGCGCATGCGGCGCTCGCCCTGATAGGTGTGTGCTGCACATGCGAGCGCTCGCGGCGCTCGCCCTGATAGGTGTGCGCAGCGAGGGCGGGAGTTCGCCCTGGTGGGTGTGCGCAGCGCATGCGAGCGCTCGCGGCGTTTGCCCTGATAGTGTGCGTTGTGCGGGACAGGCGCGCAATGCGCGCCTGTCCCGCACAACGCACACTATCCCCTCGCGCGGCGGAGCCGCGCGAGTGCCAGCCAGAGGGGCAAGGACGTTGAGATCAGATATCCTCTTATTTGGGTTATACTGTAGAGGGGTTATTCATCCTGATATTGACATATGGGAACTTGTAGCATATGCGTATTGCGATTATCGCTGACATTCATGGCAATCAGACAGCATTGGATGCTGTGCTCCAGGATCTGGCCGGGCAGCCCGGGATAGACCAGCTTGTCATCGCGGGCGATCTGTGCCTGAATGGCCCGCGCCCGCGTGAGGTGCTGCGCACCGTGCAGGCGTTGCGCTGTCCTGTCCTCCAGGGAAACGTCGATACCGAGGTCGTGACCGCAACGCTCAAGAAGAAAAAACAGCCATCGAAGAAACACAGCATCGTTGATTGGACGCGTGAGCAGATCGGGAAGGAGGGGATCGAGTACCTGGCATCGCTGCCCAACTCCTATCGCGTCGAAAATCCTGCTGGCAGCGATGCGCTCATTGTGCATGCGAACCCGCTGAATCAGGAGGACGCTATCTTCCCCACCGCGTCCGATAGCCGCCTGGAAGAGTTGCTTGGTGGCCTGGAACCGGGGATTGGCGTGCTGGCCTTCGGCCATCTGCACGTAGCCTACACGCGGCGCTGGCGCCATCTGCTGCTCTGCGACGTGGGAAGCTGCGGGCTGCCGCGCGACGAAGATCTGCGCGCCTCCTACGGCATTCTCACATGGCAGGGCGAGACATGGCAGGCAGAGGTCCGGCGGGTAGAATATGATGTGCAGGAGGTTGTGAGGCAACTGGAGACCTGTGGCATGCCTCACGCGGAGAAACGCATCAAAGTGCTGCTGGCTGCCAGATATTAAAAGCGAGAGGACAGCAGACTACGTTTGCTGTCCTCTCATACCAGGAGACACGTTTAGCAAGCGATGCTATCATCCGCCATGAGCGGCTCTGTATCATCAACTTTCAGTAATGTTGTATGTTCAGGGACAGGCGATTCCTCCACCATCATGAACTCTTCTCCCAGGTAGCTGGCGGCATCTCCGATGTCGACCAGTTCCAGCGCTTCAATGATTGCGCGTAGTTCTCCCGTTGTAGCCAATTGATATATCCCCCATTTCATAGAAATGACGTGTTCGGTCAATCCCACTTCCACCGTATACACCAGGCCCTTCCCATCGCAGGCGCCGGGTGATCGAAAATTTTCAGATAGTGTAAGTGTATAGGAACACAGTAGTTATAGCGGGCAGTTATTCTTGCCTCTACTTATTGATACGTTCGATGTTACTATCTTCGCACCCTGATCGGCTACTTTAGGCCAAAAAGGCCATCGCTGGTCCCACTCGCTGGCTGTCTCTCTCAAGATGATAAGGACAGCCGGACGACCGCAAGGGTCATCTCTCCATGTAGAGATGGGGCAGGCCCCCATCTTGCAGGCCCCCATCTTGCAGGCCCCCATCTTGCATCCAGACGTGATATACTGTCGACGAATCAGATCGCAGGAGAATAAATGCTATGGCAAATAATCACTATGATGTCGCTGTGATCGGCTCTGGTCCGGGCGGCTACGTCGCCGCTATTCGCGCGGCCCAGCTGGGGGCCAGAACCGCGATTGTCGAGAAGCAATATCTTGGCGGAACCTGTCTGAACGTGGGCTGTATTCCCTCTAAAGCCATGTTACATATCGCCGAGGTGCTGCACGACCTGCAATCGCTCGACGACCTGGGCATCCATCTGCCCCAGCCGCCAACCTTCGATATGGCAAAGGCCGTTGCCTTCAAAGATAAAGTTGTGAAGCGCATGACCAGCGGCGTCGGCACACTGATGAAGGGCAACAATATTGATGTCTACGATGGACTTGGCACCGTCGATGCTGCGCGCACTGTTACCGTCACCAGAGACGAGAGCCAGCAGCAGTTCAGCGCCGACAAGATCATCCTGGCAACGGGTTCGGTGCCACTGATGCCGCCTATGCCCGGTATTGATGGAAGGAACGTGATCAACAGCGATACCTGCTGGAACCTGCCCGCTGTGCCCGAAAGCCTGATCTGCGTCGGCGGCGGCGTGATCGGCATGGAACTGGCATGTATGTTCAACGCGCTCGGTACGAAGGTTACAGTGCTGGAGATGCTGCCGAACATCCTGGCGCCAGTCGATGAGGAGGTGCGCCGCCTGCTGGTGCGCATCCTGAGCCGGCGCGGCATCGAGATCGTTACGGGCGCGAAGGTTGAGAGCATCGCCGATGAGGATGGCAAGAAAAAGGTCACGGCCAGCACCGATAAGGGCGAACAGAGCTTCAGTGGAGAGTATGTGTTGATGGCGGTCAGCCGTCGCGCCAATACGAGCGGGCTGGAGCAGTTGATCGAGCACGGTCTTGATAATGACCGTGGACGTGTGCGCGTGAACGAGAAGATGGAGACGAACCTGCCGGGGATCTACGCTATCGGCGACCTGGTGCATGGCGCGGGCCTGGCGCATGTGGCCTCGATGGAGGGCGAGGTTGCTTCGGATAACGCAACCGGCCACGAGGCGAAGATGGACTATAACGTCGTCCCCAACCCGATCTATACCTTCCCCGAGGTTGCCTTTGTCGGCCTGACCGAAGCCGATGCGAAGCGGCAATATCCTGAGGCACGCGTTGATCGTTTCCCGTGGATCGCTATTGGCAAGGCCGTCGCTATCGGCGAGACGGATGGCTTCACGAAGGTCATCATTGGCAAGTATGGCGAGATCCTGGGCGCGCACATCATCGGCCCCGATGCCACGAACCTGATTACCGAGTATTCGCTGGCGATGCGCGGGGAACTGACGGC
>DATGLE010000118.1:0-6051 GCA_035294325.1 Ktedonobacteraceae bacterium
GCTGGAATACGCGATCCCCGCTGAAGAGGAAGCGGCCCAGTACGCCCCGCACGCGCTTCGGATCGTCGGGCAGCACCTTGCTCGCCTCGTTGAAGACCGTGTTCTCGTAATCAAGCCCCTCGTTCTCCTGCGCATAGTAGCCGATGCGCACTCGATCACCCATCAGCACCTCGCCCGCCGTAAGTTCGGTCAGGCCGAGCAGCGCGCGCAGCAGCGTCGTTTTGCCGGCCCCGTTGAGACCCACGACAACCAGGCGCTGACCGCGTTCAAGCTCAAAGCTGATATCGCGGAAGACCTCCTTGCTGCCGTAATACTTCGTCAGGCCCCCGGCGAGCATGACGAGCTGCCCGCTCGGGTAGCGCACCGGAAAATCGATCTTGATGCGCCGGCTGCTCTGTGGCAGTTGCGGCTTGCTCGCCTCCAGCCTGGCAATACGTCTATCTATCGCTATCCGCTGGCTGACGCGTGTCGCTCCGAATTTGCGCAGCTTTTGCGAAGTCTTGCGCAGGCGTGCGATCTCGCGCTCCTGCTGCCGCCTGGTACGCTCTATCAGGGCCAGCGCATCACCAGTTACGGTGAGGTAGTTCGAGTAGGTTCCGCGATACTCTTCGAGTTTATGCGTGAACTCGTTGAGGCGCAGCACCTTGTTGATGCTGCGGTCAAGCAGGTCCAGGTCGTGCGAAATGATTAAAAGCGCCCCCTGGTAGCCGGCGAGAAAATCCATCAGCCAGGCGGCAGCCTCGGCGTCCAGGAAGTTCGTCGGCTCGTCGAGCAGCAGCAGATCGGGCGCCTGGAAGAGCAGACGTGCCAGCGCGAGCTTCGTCTTCTGGCCGCCGCTCAGCGTGTTGACGGAGCGATCCAGCGTCACACCGCCCAGGTTCAACCCGGCGATCAATTGCTCGCTGCGGGCGTCGGCCTCATAATAGCCCAGACTCTCAAGCGTATCCTGCGCCTGAGAGAAGCGCTGCAACAACTCGGGCAACTCGTCCTCAGTGGCCCGGGCGATCTGCGCGGAGAGCGCTTCATAGCTCGCAATCGCCGCGTCCAGGCCCGTGCTGTTGAAAATGAAGTCCCGCACCGTGCCATTCTCCACGACAGGGGTTTCGTGCGCGACATCCTGCGAGAGATAGCCGTAACTGCGCGGCAGCATCACTGTGCCCCGGTCCGGCACCTGCAAACCCGCGATAATATTGAGCAGGGAACTCTTGCCTGCGCCGTTCACGCCGATCAACCCGGCCTTCTCCCCAGGCGCTACTGTGAACGATACGTCATCCAGTATCACGCGCGCATTATATGAAAGATGAATATGATTGACCTGTAGCATATGTTCCTGTTTCCTCTACGTGCTTCCGGTCTTGCTCGCGCCTGCGGCGCGCGCGGGATGGATAGGTGTGATAGCGAATGCGCGAAGCGCATTCGCTATCACACCTATCCATCCCGGATGCGGCGAAGCCGCGCGAAGGCTCGGCGAAAGCGGGCAAAGATCATTTGCCACAACACACCAATATCCCCTGGTGCGACTCCGCTGCACGAACGCCTGGCAAGAGCGGGCAAGGATGCGGAGTATCAGATACTCCCCTCTGCAAGGGCGCTGCGAACAGCAGCGAGCAAGCCCGTATTCGTCGAGGCTTCATGATCGTGGGGGTGCGCGCCGGATTCGTTATCCTCGCGCCTGGATGCAGCGGGAAGCACGGTGTCGCAAAACATGCAGGGACGAGGAGTTCGATGCTCGGCGACACACGCCTGTGGGTGGGCTGCTGGTAATGCCCGCAGTAGGGAGGAAAGGCAACGGGAAGATGCTGAAAGTCAACAGACAACGCTACTCACTATGCGGAGTAGTGAGTAGATGCATCATCTTGCGCCACTTTCCAGCCGCATGAGCCTCGGCGTGCTCGCTCATGCGGCGGCGGCAATGGTGAGCATTGCTGCCTGTTCCACGGTTGTTCCTGATCTTTTTCAAAATGGGAGTATAGTTCAGTCCAGGGAGAGATAATACCATTATATGGCTGCAATGTCAAGGACGAGTTTCAGCGGGTTCAGCTGCCACAGGGGGGCAGGGGACGGCCGTCCCCTGCCGGGGGTCCGGGGTGTTCCCAGAAAAACAGTTTTTCTCTTTTTTCGCACGCCGCCACAGGCGGCGTGCGAAAATTAATTCATCCCTCCCATTGGTAGGCGAACCGCTGCGTCAGATTCAGGTATAGCGAGCCGTAGGTCACGCTCGGCTCGATCATCGCGCCCTCGAACCATTCGTTAAAGCTCGTGATCGTAACCCAATCGGGACTGCTCGCCAGCGCCCCCTGCCAGCTTTCCTGGTAGGTCGCGCCATTATTGCGTGGCACAATGAAGGTCCCTGTACGTCCGGGCACGCGCGTATCGTTATAGCCGGGCATCACACCGGCAGCCCAGATCTTATGCGTGCCATGAGCGCTATTATAGGCGTTAATCTCGTTACGGAAGCCCTCATCTACTGCCGCCATATCGTTGTTATTGAGGCCCCAGTAACCCGCGCTGAAGAGATGAATGCCGTCAAAAACGCTCAACATGTCGAGGTTCACGCCTTCGGCGGACCAGATCATCTGGTCGTTGGGATCGACCTGGCTGCGAATAGCGGCCCACTCTGTAAGGGAACGGCCTCCGCCCAGCGGATCCCAGAAGAAGATAACCGGCTTGCCCTGCCAGTGAAAGAAATGCGGATTGTTGCCGTAGTGCGACTTGAGGTAGAGCAGCCCCTTTACGATGTTGCCCTCACCCTGCAAAGCTGGCGCGTCGCTCTCGAAGTAGATCGAGGAGGCGAAGTTATAGCCGGTGCGTTGCTGGAGAGCGGCTGAACGCGACAGCAGTTTCGCGAAATTGCTGTCGGTCTGGTCGCCAGGTCCCCACCATGAGCTGATGAAACCGGTGATGCCTGCGTTGGCCGCCCAGCCAAGCTGCCGATCAATGGTCGCGGTATCGCTGGAATTATACTTGATTGTGGGCAGATCCGACATCGTGGATAAGGACCACGTAGACGTGTTGTACCACATGTAGTAGAAAGCCAGCAGCGGACGGTTGCTGTTACCGGCAACCGCCGGGAGCGTGGCAGTGGCTCCTGGCGCTGGCTTCGCTTTCCCCTTTGGCTTTGGCGTAGGTGTGGCATGCTGGCCTGGCACCTGCATCGATATCGCACCGCCCGTTTGTGGCGTGCCCGTTGCTGTCGCCGGGGCAGCGCCCCTTGTCGCTGGCGGTGTCGGCTTCGGCCCCGCTATCGCACTATCGCCCTGGCAGGCTGAGAGGTAGAGCAGACAGCAGATGCATGCCGCCGCCAGAATACGGCTGAGGCCCTTTCTGGCCGGATCTTTCCCCATAATGTGTCCTTTTTGAAGACCTGATTCCCCCGAGCATAGTATACGAAAATCAGTGTACATAATAAAACTGCGTAGTACGTTTAGGGGAGGAATACCCGCCCGCAATGTACCTTTCCCTCCTACTCTTTTTGTGATAGGCAATACATACTATTGGTAATATACAGAGCATCTATAACGAATAATGTGTATATATAAACATGCTGCGAAAATGTATCTGATGGCTAACACCTGTGCTTGCTCGCGCCTGCGGCGCTCGCCTTATCCAGTCTTGTGGTCCAGGAGAATGCGCTAAGCGCATTCTCCTGGACCACAAGACGCCCTTATGTGGTGAAGGCGCCAGGCCCTTTCTCAAAGAGCGTCGCGGATGATGGCAAAAATGGGGATGCTGTGTACTCTGCCGAGCCGAGTCCCGCGCTCTGAAAGAGCGTCGCGGATGATGGTATGCGAAAATGCGCTTCGCGCATTTTCGCATACCATCATCCGTCTCTGGCGCGGCGCAGCCCAGCCGCGCGAGCGCCCGGAGAGAGAGCGCTAAGATGCCGAGAATCAAGGCGCACTCTCGGAAAAGTCGCCGGGGGCATATGTAAAATGGTAGTAACGGCCCGTTTATCATATGGGTTGTCTGGAGAAAGGGGGAAAGCCCGCCGCGTACTGTAGAGTGGAACGCTGTGAGACAGGATGACATATTGACTCATCTGGCTTTCCTGATTAAGATCAGGTGGGAGGGTCAAAAATATATAAATATAGCTCGTAGAAACCCTTTTATCCAGGAAGGAGCATATGCGATGATAGCGCATAGGAAAATAGCCGTATGCAGTATCCTGTCTATAGTGATAGTGGTCGTCGGCTTCGCAGCTCTCAGTCCAGCCCTGCCCGGTGTGCGTACCGCTCATGCTGCCACGAATGTATTGCCGTATCATGCAACCGCCAACGGTCCCTACACGGTGCGGGGCAATATGATTATAGGCGCCGATGGCACGCAATACATTTTTCATGGCATTGCGCGTGATGGTCTCGAATACAATTGCTCAGGCGAGGGGCCGCTCGATCAGCAGCACCTTGCCTTTATGGGACCGGGTACCAGCAGCTCGGCGGGGACCTACTGGGGCGCCAATACGGTGCGGCTTCCTGTCTCGGAAGGTTTCTGGTTTAATGGCGCGCCAGGCTATCCCTGCTCTGCGGCTCAATACCAGGCCCTCGTCAAACACACGATTGACGCTCTGACCGCCCTCAAACTCAACGTCATACTGGATCTGCAATGGACCGATGCCGGGCGCCAGTCGGGGCAGGGCGGCGGCCCGTGGAGCCTCGCCGACGCTGATAGTATCGCCTTCTGGCAGCAGGTAGCACCGATCTATAAAGGCTATTCGAACGTCCTGTTTGAAGTCTACAATGAGCCGCACCCCCCCTCCTGGTCCTGCTGGCAGGCGGGTTGTCCGATGTCCGAGACCGGTTATTCCAGCGATTGTGGCTGTAGCAAGTCTGTTCATTATAGTGGCGTGGGCATGCAGGCGCTGGTGAATGCCGTGCGCGGCACCGGGGCCAACAACCTTATCATTGTTGGGGGCAACAACTGGGGCTTTGATCTGAGCCAGCTTCCCAATTACCCGATTGGCGGCTCAAATATCGTCTACGACACTCATCCATACCCCTATGCCGATAAGATGCCCAATACCTGGGATGCCGCCTTTGGTAATCTCAGCGGTAGATATGCTATGATATCAGCCGAGAGCGGTGAATATGACTGTGGCACGAGCTTTGTGAGCCAGCTGTACCCCTACCTGGACGCTCATCACATGGGCTGGGTGGCCTGGGCCTGGAATACCAATGGCAACGTTTGCAAGTATCCAGAACTCGTCACCGATTACCAGGGCACGCCCTCACAGGCTATGGGGCAGTACATCTATCAGCGCATGCGCAGCTATGCGTGAGTTGTCCGCGATAGCTCTTTTTACGCTCCTCGCCACCTTCGGTGGCTCGCACCGGGTAAGAAGCGCCAGAGGCGCTGTATTGTCAGGGGAAGGAAGCGGAGCCGCAAAAAGGTGACGCCTACCAATGGAGTTCTCCATTAGCATAGGAATGGTGGGCCGCTTGACAAAGGGCGTGCCGGTATGTTATAAACAAAATCAGTGATAACTGAAAAGAGTAAAGGCTGTGAAGGGACGAGTAACAGTAGCCGTTACGTCCAGAGAGTGGGCGACAGGTGGAAAGCCCATACGTTAACCGCTGTGAAAAAAGACCCGGAAGCCGCGAGAAGAAATCGCCTGGCGCGAAAGTAGAACTCGCCGGTGGCCTCCGTAATCGGGCTGATACGGGCAGTCGTGCCGCGCTGGCGTGATGGCCCGCAGAGGTTGCCGCCGTGAGGCAGCAACGAATGAAGGTGGTACCACGAGAGCCACATATTTAGCTGAACATGTCGCTCTTCGTCCTTCCTGTGTGGAGGATGAAGGGCGTTTTTATTTGTCCTTCACTACGGCTCACCGCTGCGCGGTTCGCAGACTCCATACCAGAAGATGCGCCGCAGGCGCACAAACACATGCACATTGGATATATATAGACAATTCAGATAGCTAAAAGCTGTGAAGGGACGAGTAACGGTCCCGCTGGCATGCAGAGAGCGGGCGGGAGCTGCGAAGCCCGTATGTCAGGGCCGCGAAAAAGATCCCCGAGGCTGCGAGAAGAAATCGCCTGGCGCGAAAATAGAACT
>DATGLE010000119.1:0-11828 GCA_035294325.1 Ktedonobacteraceae bacterium
CGTTATCCAGGCCCTGCACACGGGCCATAGCCTGCGCATAGTCGATCAACTGCTCGTTGATATCCACTCCCACTATCCTCATCTCAGGATAGTGAAAGGCCAGTTCCATTGCCCACCCACCCGGTCCGCAGGCGATATCAAGCGCGCTGCCAGCTTCTGGCAACACAACATCTGGCGGCACCAGGGGCATATAGCTGTTAAACACCTGGTCCTGACCCATCAGCCGGGCCATTTCGCTATTGAGATGTTCAATGCCGAAGACGTAGGTATTGGCCGGGTCAGCCGGAGCGCGTGGATCATTGCGTGGATAGGAGGGAGAGCCTCCCTGCTCATTTGTCGTCATCGGTTGGTCGTTCTCCTCTCATCAGAGATGTATCTTCTCTCGGAAAGCTTGATCTTTCAATGTGTCTCTCATCGAGACCTGACTCTCCTGGGAATGAGCCAGGACGCTCTGAGGCAGTTTTGCCCGACTTTCAGCAGCACAGGCACAGTATAACATGAGGAGCGAGGAATGCCAATCAGGATACCGAGTTTCGCTCCTTTCTCCGGCTCTTCCTCTAGAGTCTGTTAGGGACTCGATGTCCACCCAATGGTAAAATAGTCGCATGCCGACCAGAAAACCGTATCCAGGTGATGCGACCGACGATGAATGGGCCTTCGTGGCCCCTATCTGAGCTTGTTGCCCGAAGATGCAGGGCAACGGCAGTATGAACTGAGAGAAGTGTTCAACGGCTTGCGCTCTCTCGTGCGGACGGGCGCCTCCTGGCGGATAATGCCCCATGACTTGCCGCCCTGGTACAGCGTCTATCAACAGACACAACGCTGGCTGCAAGCAGGCTGTTTTGAAGCCATCGTTCACGATTTGCGTCTCTTGCTGCGGGGTGTCAAAGGACGCAAGGGCCAGCCGAGCGCAGCGATCTTTGATAGCCGCACGCTGCAATCGACGCCTGAAAGTGGGCATCGGGCCGGCTATGATGGAGCCAAACGGTGCAAAGGCAGCACAGTCCATATCGCCGTCGATACCCTGGGGCATCTGCTCGCGCTTCTGGTGACACCGGCCAATGAGCAGGATCGGGACCAGGGAGGAGAGCAAATATAGGGGACGAGGCGTATGGAGATTATCGCAGCCACGCGGAGCCGCATTGCTGGCGGCTCCGCGTGGCGTTTTTGACTGCTAATTTGACTGCTACCCCCACGCATTTGAGCGGGCAAAGGAGACTCTCTAAGGACATGGCTAAAGAACCTGGAAGCGACGCCGAGCGGAAAGATCCGGCTGGTGAACGGAAATTCGGCTCTCTGCTATCTTCCTCTTTTCTCAAAGTTTATGCTCTCGACGCCGGCCCCATATTCTGTTAAAATGCCTCAAAGCACAGAAATAGCAGCCTGGAGGAAACAGTCGTGACGGTGAGACAGCAGCCAACGGCTAAAGAGAAAGAGATACAATACCTGCTGACGCGGGGCGTTGCGCGGGTCGAGAAGGAAGAGGACCTGCGCCGCATGCTCCTGGAGGGCAACAGGGGGGAGCCGCTGCGCGTCAAGCTTGGCGTCGATCCAACGCATTATGATCTGACAATCGGGCATGCCGTGGTCTTTCGCAAGCTGCGCCAGTTCCAGCGTTTGGGACATAAGACGGTGGTGGTGATTGGCGACTGGACAGCGCGTCTGGGCGATCCCAGCGGCAGGGAAGAGGCGCGCAAGCCACTGACCGCCGAGCAGGTCAAAGCCAATGCCGCAACCTATCTCGATCAATTCTTCCGTATTGTGGACCGTGAGCAGACCGAGGTGCGCTGGCAGAGCGAATGGTTCGACAAATTTACACTGGCCGATGCCATCAAACTGCTTGGCTACAAGACCGTGGCGCAAATGCTGGCGCGCGAGGACTTCGCCAATCGCTACAAGAAGGGCGTCGAGATCTCTCTGTCGGAGTTTATGTATCCATTGTTACAGGGCTATGACTCCGTAGCCTTGCACGCGGATGTCGAGATTGGCGGGACCGACCAGACCTTCAACCTGCTGGTCGGGCGCGAGTTGCAACCGATCTTCGGGCAGGCGCCGCAGCAGATTCTGACGGTACACCTGATCGTCGGTCTGGACGGCGTGAAGAAGATGGGCAAGTCGCTCGACAACTACATCGCTATCACCGCGCCGGCCAATGATATGTTCGGCAAACTGATGTCTCTGCCCGATCATGCCATGCGCACCTACTTCGAGGCACTGACCGATGTTGAGGACGCCGAACTCGACGAGTTTGATCGCAAGATGGCCGAGGGGACGCTCAATCCTCGCGACGTGAAGCTGCGCATGGCGCGCGAAATCGTCACCGAGTTTCACAACGCGGCGGCGGCGAGGGAGGCGCAGGAAGCCTTTATCCGCCAGTTCTCCCAGCGCCAGTTGCCGGCTGACATGCCCGAATACCATCTCGGCGCGCCTGTGGATATCGTTACGTTCCTGGTCGAGAGCGGGATGGCCGCGAGCAGAAATGATGCCCGTCGCCTTATCGAGCAGGGTGGAGTTGCCTTCTACGCCAGCGGCCGGCCAGAGGATGAGCAGCGCATCACATCGTTTGAGTTTCTGGTCCCGGTGCGTGATGGCGCTGTAATGCGCGCCGGCAGGCGGCGCTATGTGAGGATCAAAATGTAGGGGCGGCTCTTACAGCCGCCCATAAATGCATAAAATAGAGGTGCATATATGCCAGAGGCGAAAATCGCGGTGATTGGCGGCAGCGGACTCTATCGTATGGAGGGCATGACCGGTCTGGAAGAAGTCACGGTGCGGACGCCGTTTGGCGATCCCAGCGATGCCATCACCATCGGCAACGTAGCAGATGTGCCCATTGCTTTCCTGCCGCGCCACGGACGCGGGCACCGCATCAGCCCCACCGAAATACCCGTGCGTGCCAACATCTGGGCGCTGAAAAGCCTGGGCGTGGAGTGGGTAATCTCGGTGAGCGCGGTGGGCAGCCTGCGTGAAGATATTGCACCGCGCGATCTGGTGATCCCCGACCAGTTGTTTGATCGCACCAGAAGCCGTGTTAACAGCTTCTTTGAGCATGGTATCGTCGTTCACTGCACCTTTGCCGAGCCGTTCTGTCCCACGCTCAGCAGGCTGCTGCTCGAATCCGCGCGCGAACTGGGTGATGTCAGGGTGCATGCCGGTGGAACCTATGTGTGTATGGAAGGTCCCCTTTTCTCAACGAAGGCCGAATCGAACGTCTATCGTAAGCTCGGCATGGATGTGATCGGCATGACGGCGCTGCCAGAGGCGAAGCTGGCGCGCGAGGCCGAACTGTGCTACGCGACCATCGCCTGCGCCACCGACTACGACTGCTGGCACGAAGCGGAGGAATCGGTCTCGGTGGATCTGGTCGTAGCGAATCTCAGCGCCAATATAGCCAACGCGCAGCGCATTATCCGGAGCGTCGCACAAAAGATCCCGGCTGATCGCCACTCCGTCAACTGCGATTGTGCGAGCGCACTGGCGACAGCCATCATCACCGATCCGGCGACAATTCCCCCGCAGGTGAAAGAGCGCTACAGCCTCCTGATCGGCAAATATCTGGCTTGACATCGTGCCCGCAAAGGAGTACAATAAGGCTGTCTCGCAAGGAAAAATGTTCGAGTGAGACAGGCCGGTTTTCTCCTGGTCCTGTCGGTCGGCGTAATCGGGTCCTGCGCGGCAGATGTCTATGAACCCCGCCAGGCCCGTGAGGGAGCAACGGTAAGTGGACCTCTCTGGGTGCCGTAGGGCTGCCTGGTTACGCTGACCGGCAGGGCCAGGCGAAAATCGGCTTTCTATGTGCAGGTGTGGATCTGGCAAGCCTTCGCGAAAAGGCCAGGGCTATCGGGTAGAGCGCGATAGTTTTCCGCTCTCCCATCTGGGATTGAAATAAAAGGATATGGCCTCACAATCGCTCTACCGCAAATGGCGCTCGCAAGCATTCGCCGAAATGGTCGGCCAGGATGCCGTCATTCGCACACTCAAAAATGCGCTTGGCTCTGGCAATCTGGCCCATGCCTACCTTTTCGCTGGCCCACGTGGAACCGGTAAGACGACGACGGCGCGCCTGCTCGCTAAAACCATCAATTGCCTGCATCCGAAGGATGGCGAGCCGTGCAACGCCTGCCAGCAGTGCCGCGAGATTACCGCCGGCAATTCCTTCAACGTCATCGAGATTGACGCCGCCTCCAACCGTGGCATCGATAGCATTCGCGAACTGCGCGAAAAGGTGATGATGCCGCCCGCTACGGGGAGATACAAGGTCTACATTCTCGACGAGGCGCATATGCTCACCACCGAGGCTTTCAACGCCCTGCTCAAGACACTGGAGGAGCCGCCGGAGCACGCTATTTTTGTGCTTGCGACCACCGATGTGCATAAGATGCTGCCCACCGTCCTCTCGCGCTGCCAGCGCTTCGATTTCAAGCGTTTCACCGTTCGCCAGATTATCGGCCATCTGAACTTTATCGCTGAGCAGGAGCATGTGACGCTGGAGCGGGGAGCCGCAGAACTGATCGCCAGGGCTGCCGCCGGCGGCATGCGCGATGCCCTGAGCCTGCTGGACCAGGCTATCGCCTACTCCGGCCAGGAGATCACGCTGGCGCAGGTGCAGGCGATGCTCGGCGTAGCCGACCCGCGCGCTATTCAGAAGTTCATTCTCTCTATCGCGCAGTTCGATAGTCCCGGCGGGCTGCGCCTGATCCATGAACTTGTCGAGGCGGGCGCCGACCTGCGCCAGATCAATACGCAGATCGCCGAGTACTGGCGGGCGATGATGCTGGTGAAGGCCGGGGCCAATGTCGCGGAGATCCTGGACAATACGGAGGACGAGATCCGCGAGATCGTGGAGACGGCCCGCTTCTTCCGCCTGGATGAAATCATGGAGTGCGCGCGTATCTTCGCTCAGAACGACCTTGTGCAGAGGAATCAGGGTACGCCCCAGCTTGGCCTGGAACTGGCGCTGCTGGCCGCTATCGAGTTGCATCGCCAGGGGCAGGGCGAGCAGCTGGCCCGCGTAGCAACGTATCCCGCGCCCGCTGCCGCATCCAGTGCGCGGATAACGCAACTGGCTCCCGCACCCGCGCACGAGATTCCTCGCCCGGCCAGCGCTGCCCCGCGCTCTCCATCTCCTTCGAATGCGACTGCCCCGGCCATATCCTCCGTCCCTGCTCAAGAGCGACAGGCTGCGGCGCCGCAGCCGTCCCGGCAGGAGACAGAACAACTGCCCGACTGGGGTAACGTCTCTTCCAGCGACGACGAGATGGAGGATGCGGTTCCGCTCGATCAGGTTGCGCCTGCTACCGATGGAACGGTAGAGGAAGCTGTGGCTGCGGAGCAGGACACCCCGCCTGTCGAGGAGCATGCGGAGCAAGCGCCATCGCTGACCGTAGCCCGGGTTAAAGAGAAGTGGGAGCTGATAAAGCGGCGCGTAAAGACCAGGAGCAAGAGTGATGGCGCGCTCGTCGCGGCGGTGCTGAACGACTATAGCGTTGTGAGCATAGAAGGGACGGCAACGCGGCCAGTCGTGGTCATCCAGGCGAACGCCGAATTTCATTTCAAGGCTTTGCAGAAGCCCGAACGCCACAAAGTCATTGTCTGGGCGCTGGGGATCGAGTTGGGCCAGGAATGCGAGCTGCGACTGCTGCCGCCGGGTCAGAGCGTCCAGCCGATTCCGTTCCCCGCCCCCATGCCGCCCATGCCGGCGAATGGCAGTAGCAGTGGAGCGACTGCCCCCGGAAGCGGCGAGGCGCAGTTGGCGCCGCGTGGGCGTTCCGCGTCACACAGGCCCACGACTTCGCCACAGAAACAGGAGCAGCGGGCGCCGGGCAGCGCGCAGAAGCCAGCCTCGCCTGTAGATTCTTCGTCTTCGGCTTCCAGCGCCCATCAGCAACCACCACTTGCCAGAACTGATAGAGTGAGAGAGAATAACAATACAGCGTCTTCACAAACGCGCGATGCGGGTGAGACACGGCTGGCGAGTGTGAAGAAGAAGGCGACGGGCGATCCAGTCGTGCAGGAGGCTGCGCGCATATTTAAGGCAGAGATCAAGGAAATCCATTTGAAGTAAAGTAAGGAGTTCGTTTACTCATGAACATGCGTGAGATCCAGAAGGCGCAACAGAAACTGATGAAGGCACAGGAGGAACTGGAGGCGAAGCAGTTCGTCGGGACCGCTGGCGGCGGCGCCGTAGCGATCACCATGAGCGGCAAGTTTGAGATCACCAACGTCAAAATTGATCCCGAAGCCTTTAGTGCGGAAGATATCGCCGATCTGGAAGCGATGGTAAAGGCCGCTGCCAGAGATGCCTTCGACAAGGCAACCGATGCACAGCAGAAGA
Organism: Ktedonobacteraceae bacterium; assembly: GCA_035294325.1. Classification (GTDB taxonomy): domain Bacteria; phylum Chloroflexota; class Ktedonobacteria; order Ktedonobacterales; family Ktedonobacteraceae; genus DATGLE01. Next base: position 6,335 of record DATGLE010000119.1, read on the forward strand.
TGCTGAACAGCATGATGGGCGGCATAAAGATGCCTGGACTGTTCTAAATGAGTGACATTGCACCACCGGTGGCAGCGCTGATCGAAGAGTTTGCGAAACTGCCGGGCGTTGGCGTAAAGACGGCGCAGCGCCTGACCTTTTTCATCCTGCGCAGTCCTACCGATCAGGCGCGGCGCCTGGCCGAAGCTATTATGCGCGTCAAGGAGAGCATCATCTACTGCTCGCGCTGCTTCAATATTACCGAAAGCGATCCCTGTCCGATTTGTAGCAACCCCAGCCGCGATCACGAGACAATCTGTGTCGTGGAAGAACCGCTGGACGTGCTGGCACTGGAGAAGACAGGGGCCTACAAAGGTCTCTATCACGTCCTGCACGGCGCACTCTCGCCGATGAACGGCATCGGGCGCAAAGACATACGCATCGATGAGCTTTTGCGGCGCCTGGAGGGCGGGAATGTTCGTGAGGTCATCTTCGCGACCAATCCTGGCTTCGAGGGCGACTACACCGCCAGCTTTATCAGCCGCGAGATCACCAACGAGCTGCATCTGCCAGAACTGCGGGTGACGACGCTGGCGCGCGGGCTGCCTACCGGCGGCGATCTGGAATACGCCGACGAGGGCACGCTCAGCCGCGCTATTGAAGGTCGCCGCGAGATGTAGGGCGATTTATCGCGCGTAGATGCACTTTCCGGGCCGAACGAGGCGCGATCAAGCGCCGCTGCGCACAGATAAGTCTCCTGCTGCGACTTTTAAATGACCGTGAGTTTTGGGGCAACCTGCTTGACTTGATGCTTTACTTGTGGTACTCTTGTTCTACTCTACAAGGGAGATGAGGAGAGAGCGCTAATTTCCGATTATTGGCCTGTGCGGAAGAATGGGTATCAGGGATAACAGAGACTCATCTGAGATGGCAAACATGGCGGGATCATCACCGTTGTCATTGTGTCAGAGCGCGGGGATTGGTTTCTCGTCTGAGATTGCAACATGCCCCGGAGAAGAATCTATTGGATAGTGTCCCTGCGAAGGGGTTTAAGTACTCGGCAAAAAGGAGGAATGCAGGGTGCGGATGAGGCGGGATGGCTGTAATCCGGTCTGCGGCTCACACCTTGCAACAAAACATGGCAGGTAAGAAGGAAAAACCCACAGTAGACTACAATGGCACTGCGACAGCGGCAAAGAGCGAGCGCGAGAAGGCGATAGAGCTGGCATTGACGCAGATTGAGCGGCGCTTCGGGAAGGGTGCGATCATGCGATTGGGGGAGACGGCGCGGATTCAGGTCGATGTGATCCCTACGGGATCAATCGCTCTGGATTTAGCGCTGGGTGTGGGCGGCGTGCCGCGCGGACGCGTTACCGAGATCTATGGCCCCGAGTCCTCCGGTAAGACGACGCTGTGCCAGCATATCATTGCTAACGCGCAGCGCGCCGGTGGCTATGCTGCCTTCATCGATGCAGAGCATGCCTTTGATCGTACCTATGCTGCTCACTGCGGCGTCGATACCGAGAATCTACTGATTGCCCAGCCCGATACCGGCGAGCAGGCGTTGGAGATCCTTGATGCCCTTGTACGCAGCAACGCTATCGATGTGGTGGTGGTTGACTCCGTGGCCGCGCTGGCTCCCCGCGCCGAGATCGAGGGCGAGATGGGCGATGCACACGTTGGCCTCCAGGCGCGTTTGATGAGCCAGGCGCTGCGCAAGCTTACCGGCGCGATCAGCACCTCTAACTGCGCTGTGGTCTTCACCAACCAGTTGCGCGATAAAATCGGGGTCATGTTCGGCAACCCTGAAACCACCGCCGGCGGTAAAGCGCTGAAGTTCTATGCCTCGGTACGCCTCGACATTCGCCGTACCGACTCGATCAAGCTGGGGCAGGATGTGGTCGGGAACCGCACGCGCGTTCGGGTCGTGAAGAATAAGGTCGCGCCTCCCTTCAAATCCGCCGAGTTCGACATCATGTACAACGAGGGTATTTCTCGTGAAGGCGGTCTGATCGATCTCGGCCTGGAGATGGGCCTGGTCAAGAAGAGCGGCGCCTGGTTTACGGTTGGCGATATTCGTCTGGGCCAGGGGCGCGAGAATGCCAAAGAGTTCCTGCGCCAGAATAGCGATGTCGCTGGTGCCCTCGAAGAGCAGATTCGCGGCAACATGATTACCTTCAAGGGCGGCGAAATCGAAAAGGTGGAGGAAGAAGAGGCAGAGAGCGAGGAGACGCTCGACGAAGAGTTGTAAAGTAGTGTGCTGAACGGTTCTCCCAGGCGCCGCCCGCGCCTGGAAGAACCGTTCAGCACACTTCATGTTATTCGCCAGTATCGCCTTGTTCCAATATTTCCGGTAACTTCTGTTCCAGTTCCGGCTGATCGAGATGAACCAGCGGCCTTTCATCCGTGGAGAGAAGCGGTTCTAGCTTCTCGCCTTCTATTAATGGTGGCTCCAGCACCTGTGCCGCCGGCTCAAGCTCGTGCCACCACCTGGCGAGCATGGCCGGATCAACCGCGCCCAGTTTCCCGGTCTCGGCCTGCCGCATCGACCAGTCCAGAAGCGCCTCTTCAACGGGCACCTCCTGGTGCGCTTTCTGACTCAGGCGCCACCTGTTCTGCATGACTGCGAAGTATGCCCGCAGCGGATCCTCTCCGCGCGTCAGAATACGGCGCAGCAGCACAATAGCGGGAAGATGGTAGCGTGTGTACCAGTCGTGCGCAGCCTCTTCGATACTGACCTCACTCCCCCGTTCTTTGCTCATCTGGGCCTGGCGGCCCAGGATCAGGTTGTAAAAACGGCGCGCATAGGCGCGCGGTACGTGAATATGCAGCAGGTCGTAGATGCGGCGCTGGTACCAGCCGGGGAGAACCGTGGTGAGTTGCTGTAACGTGCGCTCCGTCAGGCCGAACAGCGAGTAGCCCCAGCGGTTGAGCCTGCGCAGGAGTTGTTGCGCCTGATAGAAGGTGCTGAAGTTAGGCGAGGCCGCTACCTGGGCATGTTCACGGCGAAGCTGGCGATAGCGTCGCTTGAAATAACGAAAATCGGGTTCGCCCAACACCTGCTTGTCTTCCGGCAGACCCCGCGCCAGGCGCAGGTCTTCCGCCTGCCAGAGCAGGGATTCGCCAAAGGCGTCTATGTCCTGTTCGCGTAGTCCTTCGCTGATCGGGCCAGGGAAGATCTCCGCCGTCTCGGCATCGGCCATGATCGCCAGGATGCTGCGTCCGTCGATGCGCATCAGCACGTTAGCCAGCGAGGGGTCGCCCCAGTAGACTCCATGCTCGTGTAGCTCGATCATCAACACGGCCACGGCTGATAAGAGGCGCTCTTTCGTGCGTCGTGTGAAGGGGATGCGATAGAGCTGGACATGTGGTATGACGCGCGGCGCTAAACGAGTAATAGTATAGCCGCGATCCCCGCTGATATACTGTGTGAGGCCGCCCAGGCTCGGAGTCTCCACCGGAACAGGTGGTGCGGGAACAGTGACGGTGCCGGTGGGTTCAAGCGCGGGTATGCCGCGAAACGCGATCTCGTGCAGATTGTGTATCTCGCGCTCCGCCATGTGCGGGGTTGTCTCCTTGATGGCATAGCGCACCCCTCCACGTTCTACGAACACAATGGGATGACGCGACTCGCCACGGCGCACGATGAGCAATTCCACACCGTGCTGCGACCATTCTTCCAGTGGGAACTGCCAGGGGAGATCTTTCAGGCGCTGCCGGTCATCTGGCCTCATGTGGAATTGTATCTTAGAATGGGTGGTAGCTATAGCGAACTCCTTGATAGCTGTGATATATAGAAAGCGGTAGTTTTTGCTACATGATAGCATTGCATGCGGCCTTGTCGCAAACCGGTAAGCAGGTGTCAGGTTCTCAACGTTCTCGTTCGCTCTGGCCGGGTGATCGCGCGGCGGAGCCGCGCCAGGGATATACTGAGTTGTGGGCAAAATGCGCGTCGCGCATTTTGCCCACAACTCAGTATATCCGGCGGGCGTCCAGGCTTCGACATGTGGAGCAGCAGGCGAGCAGAATCTCTAAGGACGATTTTGAGTATTTTAGGAGTTGCATATGGGTACCGCTACCTTCGATTTCACGGGCGAGGTTGTGCTGGTCACAGGGGGATCGCGGGGTTTAGGATTGGAGATTGCTCAGGGCTTTGGCGCCGCCGGGGCGACGGTGGTAATCACCGCGCGACGGCAACAATGGCTCGATGAGGCCGAGCGTCTGCTGAAAGAGCAGGGCGTACCCGTGTATGCTATGCTCTGCGACGTTGCCGATGCCGCCGCCGTTGAGCGCCTGGTGCAGCAGACGCTCAGTGGATGTGGCAAGATCGATGTGCTGGTCAACAATGCCGGACTGACCTGGGGTGCGCCCGCCGAGCAGATGCCGCTGGAGCGCTGGCGCCAGGTCATCGATGCCAACATCACCGGCACGTTTCTGATGTCGCAGAGCGTTGGCCGCCATATGCTGGAGCGCCAGCGGGGGGCCATTGTTAATATCGCCTCGATTGCCGGCCTGGGCGGCGGCCAGTTGAATACCATCGGCTACAACTCCAGCAAGGCGGCGATCATTAACCTCACACGTTCCCTCGCGCTCGAATGGGCCACGCGCGGCATCCGTGTCAATGCAGTTGCCCCGGGACCCTTCCCTACGCGTATGATGGAGCCGATCCTGAAACGCGCCGGCCAGCAGGTAGCCGATGCCGTACCCATGAAGCGCATCGGGCAGCCCGGCGAACTGGCTCCTGTGGTACTTTTCCTGGCTTCCGAGGCCGCGAGCTATATTACCGGCCAGGTTGTGGCCGTTGATGGCGGCAGCCGCGCGCGGTGATTCGGCTCGCTTATACTTGAGCGAGCCGCGCGACAAGCTCCCTTTCTTCGGAGCCAAACCACGGCGGACTGCCGGCGGCGGCGTTTTCGGCGATATGGTCAACGCTGGTCGTGGCGGGGATAGTGATATGGCAGCGCTGGTCGCTCAGGATCCACTTGAGCAGAGCCTGTGACCACGTTGTCACGCCGAACGCGCGCAGCGGGGCCAGCTTTTCCCGGGCAGGCGGGCGACGCATCAGGCTGCCCTCAGCGAATGGGCGCATCACGACGACGCCGAGGCCGAGGTCAGCGGCCAGCGGCAAGATCTCGCGCTCAACTTCGCGCTGCCAGGGATTGTAGGGGATTTGAATAGCAGTGATGCGCCCCGTCTGCATCACGCGGCGCAGTTCGTAGAAGGCCGCGCTGCTGTAGTGCGTCGCTCCGATAGCGCGCACCTGCCCGGCGTCGCGCAGGGATTCTAGTAAAGCGAGATGTTCGAGCCAGTTGACGAGATTATGTATCTGGTAGAGATCAATACACTGACCAAATAGCTTGAGGGCGCGCCTGACCTGCGCCTGCCCCTCGCTGCGATCCGGCGCCCAGACCTTTGTTGCTACCAGCACCCGATCACGTCGCCCCCGCAGCGCCTCCGCCAGCACCTGCTCGGCGGAGCCATACATGGGCGAGGAATCGAAGAAGGTTATGCCCTC